>JAICZD010000089.1 GCA_025933855.1 Modestobacter sp.
CATCCTCGTGCAGATGTTCATCCGCGCGGAGACCCGGTCGCAGCTGCTGCTGAGCCTGCTGGCCTGGGCGCTGGTGCTGGTCGCCTACTTCGTCCGGCACAAGACGATCGGCGCGGCGCACCTGACCGAGCAGGGGGTGGGCGCGGAGACCCAGGCCGACCGGTGGATGCACGAGCACGGGGCCGCCGCAGACGTCGAGGTCGACGCCGTGGTCGGCGAGGGGCCGCTCGACCCCGCCCTCATCCGCCGGATGGACGAGGAGGGTTATCCCAACGAGGCGCCGTGACGGTCCATCCGGCCCGGCCGTCGACCTGACGAGCCGGGCCCGGGGACCGGCACAACGACCTCAGTCGCTGGTGGTGGCCCGGCGGCGCACGCGCCGGTCGAACCGGTCGCGGTTGCCACCGAACGGCCGGCCGAGGTGCTCGCCCAGCGCGACGCCGGCGGCCAGGCCGAGGCCGAGCACCGCGGCCCCCACCAGGGTGTCGAGCCCGCCCGGAAGGTCGGAGTCCACGACGATGGCGAACAGTCCCCGGTAGATCGCCAGGCCGGGCAGCAGCGGGACGATGCCGCAGACCGCGACCAGCAGCGGCGGGATCCGCAGCCGATCGGTCACCCACTCCCCGCAGAACCCGACGACGACGGCCGCGGTCGCACTGGCCACCGCCGGGCCGGCACCCAGCGCACCGGCCACCCAGGCGATGGTCCAGGCCAGCGCGCCGGCCGCGGTGGCGACGCCGACGGCCCGCGGGCGGGCGTGCGAGGCCAGCGCCCAGAAGCCGGCGATCCCCGCCGCAGAGGCCAGCGTGATGGCGAACGGCACGGAGGACGGCGCGGGGTCGACCACGGCCAGCGGGAGATGTGCCCGCCGGGCCAGGTCCAGCACGCCGGCGATGCCGGCGACGATGCCCGCGGTCAGCGTCACGACCTCGAAGGCCCGGGCTGCCGCGGTGACCGGGTAGCCGCTGATGGCATCCTCGGCGGCGCCCACCAGGGAGAGCCCCGCCAGGAGCACGACGATCCCGGCGGCGACGACCAGCGAGCTGCGGACGTCGACGTCCCAGGCGACCAGCAGGACGGCCATCGTGGTGGCCAGCGCGGCTCCGGCCGCCTGCTGGAAGAACATCGGCAGCCCGCGCCGGTCCAGGGCCCGCATGAGCTGCTCGATCGTGGCCGTGGTCAGCGCCGCGACCAGGGCCACCAGCCAGCCGCCACCCAGCAGGAACCCGATCGAGCCGGCCACGCCCGACCAGCCCAGCGCCTGGATGCCGCGACGGTAGGGGTGGGGGGCGGACACGACCCGGTCCAGCCGGCGGTGCGCGTCCTCGATGCCGACGTCCCCCGGTCGGATCGCCCGCGCCAGGTCGGTGACCCCCTGCAGCCCGGTGTAGTCCATCCGGCGCGACTGGACGATCCGCATGGCGGTCAGCGGAACGGCGTCCACCCGGTCGTAGCTCACCGTCACCGAGGTGAAGGTGACGTCGACCTGGCAACTGTGCAGCCCGTAGGCCGCCGCCACCCGCAGCACGGTGGCCGTCACGTCGGCCGCCGACGCCCCGACGGCCAGCATGGACTCCCCGATGCGCAGCGCCAGGGCGAGCGCCGCGTGCGCGGTGAGGTCGTCCACCCGGCTCGGCTGGGCGCGCAGCCCGAACGGTGCCGTGGGCGGACCGGAGCCGGAGATGGCCCGCCGTGCCCGGTCCGGCAGTCGGGCATACCGCTGCCGGGTGCGGTAACGGGTCCGGGGGGGCATACCACGAGGTTAGGCGAGTGTGCTGACCGGGCCGGCTCCTGGCCGGCGGCAGGCCTGTGGTGTTCCTAACAGGACGCCACCGCGTGGTCCGGTCGGTAGGTGTTCGGCGCCAGCACCGAGGGATGCGGTCACGCCGGAACGAGCATCCCGGTGCTGGCGCGCCCGCCGGTCAGCATCAGCTTGACCGCGTCACCGGGGGTCAGCGGCCGGGAGAAGTGGTAGCCCTGGCCGAGCGGGCAGTCCAGGAACCGCAGGGCGTCGACCTGGTCACTGCACTCCAGTCCCTCGGCGATGACCTCCATGCGCAGGGTCTGGCCGAGCTGGGTGATGGCCGCTACCACGGCGTGGTCCTCCGGGCTCGTCGTCACACCGTCGATGAAGGACTTGTCGATCTTGAGCGTGTCGATCGGGAAGCGCCGCAGGTAGCTCAGCGACGAGTACCCCGTGCCGAAGTCGTCGAGGGCCAGCCGGACGCCGAGGTCCTTGAGCTGGCCGATCTTCCGGGTCGTCTCCTCGATGTCCTGGGCGAACAGCGACTCGGTGATCTCCAGGGTCAGCAACGACGGGTTCAGGTCCGACCGGTGCAGCGCCTCGGCCACGTCCCGCACGAGGTCCGGGTGCTGGAACTGCCGTACCGAGACGTTCACGCTCATCCGCAGCCGGCCCAGCGGGGAACGGTTCTGCCAGGCGGCCGCCTGCCGGGTGGCTTCCTGCACGACCCAGCGGCCGATCGGCACGATCAGCCCGGTCTCCTCGGCGAGCGGGATGAACTCCAGCGGGGACACCACGCCCCGCTCGGGGTGCCGCCACCGCAGCAGCGCCTCGAACCCGACGATCTGCAGCGACGAGACGTCCACGATGGGCTGGTAGTGCAGCTCCAGCTGATCGGCGTCCAGTGCACCGGACAGCTCGGCCCGGACGGCGTCCCGCTCCAGGTGCGCGGTGTGGTGGCTGGGCTGGAACACCTCCAGCCGGCCCTTGCCGCCGGCCTTGGCCGCGTACATGGCCATGTCGGCGGCGCGCAGCATGCCGATGCCGCTGGCGGCGCAGGCGCTGGAGGTGGCCAGACCGATGCTGAACCCCGTGCGCACCAGGTGCTCCCCGATCCGCGTGGGTGCGCGCAGGGAGTCGATGACGCGGTGGGCGACGCGCTCGGCCTGGTGCTCGCTGCCCGGGCCGGTGAGCAGGATGGCGAACTCGTCACCGGACAGCCGCGCCACCGTGTCGGTGTCCCGGACGCTGCTCAGCAGGCGGTCGCACAAGAGCTTGATCAGGGTGTCACCGCCCTCGTGGCCCAGGTTGTCGTTGACCGCCTTCAGGTTGTCCACGTCGAGGAAGAGCACCGCCGACGGGGTGCGGCTCTCCTGACGGACGCATTCGGCCGCGGCGAGCTGCTCCATGAAGAAGGCGCGGTTGGGCAGGCCGGTGAGCATGTCGTGGAAGGCCTGGTAGCGGAGCTGGTCCTCCAGCTCCTTCCGCCCCTCGACCGCGCCCAGCAGGCTGTTGAACGCCCGTCCGGCCTCGCCGATCTGGTCGTTGGAGTCGACGGCGATCCGCTCGAACACCGCCTCGGACCAGTCGCCGGACCGGGAGGCGGAGGTGATCACGCTGGTCGCCGACCGGAGGTGCCCACCGAGGACCTCCATCCGGCCACCGACCACACCGCGACACAGGGCGTAGTTCATCGCGCCCACCAGGAAACCGGCCACCAGGCAGGCCGAGCGGAAGACCGGCCGGTCGGCGATGGTGTCCGGCACGCCCATCAACACGGCGAACGGGGGGAAGATCACTCCCACCCCGAGGCCGAGCCCGACCATGTAGATGGCCATGTCCCAGAAGACCCGGGAGGTGAGCCGGAACACCCGGCGGTGCCGCGGCCGGGTCCGGCCGCCAGGCTTGCGCGTCGTCATGCAGCTTCGATCGGGGTGAGCGGCGTGGGACTTGAGCGAGTCCACCAGATGGGGGGACGTCGGCCGCGGTTCCTCAAGCTCTGCTCCGGAACGTCGATGCAGCAGGCATGGAGATGTCGCTGTCCTTCACGGCCGGCCAGTACGTAGGTGACGACTTGTGGGTGCCCGTGCTCGACGGTGCGCCCCGCCAGTACGTCGACCTCGACACGGCCGCCACCAGTTCCGCCTCGGTCGCCGTCGCGCGCGCCGTGCGGGACTTCCTGCCCTGGTACGCCAGCGTGCACCGCGGTGCCGGCATCCGCTCCCAGCTGACCAGCGCGCGGTACGAGGACGCGCGCGAGGTCATGGTGCGGTTCGTCGGCGGGAACCCGGCCACGCACATGGCGCTCTTCCCCCGCAACACGACCGAGGCCCTCAACCTGCTGGCCTTCCGCCTCGGCCTGACCAAGGACGACGTGGTCGTCACCACGGCCGCCGAGCACCACGCCAACCTGCTGCCCTGGCGACGGCACGCCCAGCTGCGGGTCGTGGACGTCGACGAGCGCGGCACGTTCGACGTGGCCGCCGTCGAGGCCGCCCTGGACCAGCAGCCCAGGCCCCGGGTGCTCGCCGTCACGGGCGGCTCCAACGTCACCGGCTGGCTGCCCGACCTGCGTGCCATCGCCGCCGCGGCCCGCCAGCGCGGGGTCCTGGTCGTCGTCGACGGCGCGCAGCTGGTGCCGCACCGCCCGGTGGACATCACCGCGCTGGGCATCGACGTCATCGCCTTCTCCGGGCACAAGATGTACGCGCCGTTCGGAGCCGGTGCCCTGGTCGTGCCGCGCTCGCTGCTGGCCTCCGGGGAGCCCTTCCTGGTGGGCGGAGGAGCGGTCGGGGCCGTCTCGTTCGACGACGTCATCTGGGCCGACGGCCCCGACCGGGACGACGCCGGCTCCCCCAACGTCCTGGGCGTCGTCGCGCTCACCGCGTCCGCGGACGAGCTGCGCAGCGACGGCTGGGCCTCGGTGCTCGCCCACGAGGAGCACCTGCTGCGCGCCCTGGACTCCGAGCTGGCCTCCGTTCCCGGGCTGCACCGGCTCGGTCCGGTGGCCGGGGACCGGCTGCCGGTGGCGGCCTTCAACCTCGACGGGGTGCCGCACGGTCTGCTGGCCGCCCGGCTCGCCAACGAGTACGCGATCGGCACGCGCAGCGGCTGCTTCTGCGCCCACCCCTACATGGGCCGGTTGCTCGGCCTCTCCGACGCCGAGGTCGGCCAGTTCCACGCCGACGTCCGGGCGGGTCGCCGCCAGCGGCTGCCCGGCGCGGTGCGGGTCAGTGCCAACCGGCAGACCTACCTCACCGACATCCCGATGCTCGGGCAGGCGCTCCGGGAGATCGCGGCCACCCCGGAGGGCTCCGCGCGCTACGTGCTCGACGAGCGCGGCGACTTCGTGCCGCGGACCGGCGCGCTGGTGCCGGTATCCGCGAGGTGATCGGGGGGAACGGCCGGCCCGGGCGCTGACCCGGGCCAGCGCACCGGCGGCGTTCTAGTCCTCGGCCGGGCTCAGTGCTCGGCGGGAACCTCGGCGGCGCGCTGGCGGGAGGCGGCGATCTCCGCCTCGGCGTCCTCGCGGCCGACCCAGTCGGCGCCCTCGACGCTCTTGCCGGGCTCGAGGTCCTTGTAGGTCTCGAAGAAGTGCTGGATCTCCAGCCGGTCGAACTCCGACACGTCGCCGATGTCCCGCAGGTGGGCCATCCGCGGATCGGTGGCGGGGACGGTGAGGACCTTGTCGTCCCCGCCCTTCTCGTCGGTCATCCGGAACATGCCGATCGCCCGGCAGGTGATCAGGCACCCGGGGAAGGTCGGTTCCTCCAGCAGGACGAGCGCGTCCAGGGGGTCACCGTCCATCCCGAGCGTGTCCTCGATGTACCCGTAGTCGGCCGGGTAGCGGGTCGAGGTGAACAACATCCGGTCCAGTCGGATGCGTCCGGTGGCGTGGTCCAGCTCGTACTTGTTCCGCTGGCCCTTGGGGATCTCTACCGTCACGTCGAACTGCACGCCCGTTAGTGTGTCGTACAAATCCCCCGGGCGGGTCGGCGGAGGTCACTCAGGGGGGGTGAGCGGCATCTCGGACGGATCAGCCGGCCGGTCCGGAGGCGCGCCGGGCGTGCCTGCCACCGAGGGCCGGACCCCTGCCCGGGACGACGATCCGGCCGTGCCCCCGGACGACCAGTCCCACGACCAGCCCGGCGACGGGCACCTCGACGCAGGATCGGCCACCGGAGCCACCGGAGCCACCGGAGCCACCGGAGCCACCGGAGCCACCGGAGCCACCGGAGCCACCGGAGCCACCGGAGCCACCGGGGGCGGGCCGGCCGGCCGGCCCCCCGCCGGTCCTGGGCCGGCCGGCCGGCAGGCTGTGGAGCAGCCCGGCGGTCGTGCACCGCGCCGGCGACGCGGACGCCGGCTGCTGGCGGCGCTCCTCGCACTGGTGGTGCTCGCCGCTGCCGTTCTCGCCGCGGTCACCCTGCTCGGCGATCGCCACGACCCGACGGCCGCCGTGTCCGTGCCGGACGCCGTCCTGCCGCAGGTGCGCGAGCCGGCTCCGGCGCTCGCCGCACTGTCCACCGATGCCCCGGTTCCGGACCCCGCCGTGCTGTCGGGCGTGCTGGCACCCCTGCTGGGTGCCCGGGTGCTGGGCACCGGGCTGTCCGCCGAGGTGGTCGACGTGGCCACCGGCGACGTGCTGTACGACCGGGCGTCGGAGGATCCGAGCACCCCGGCGTCCACCGCCAAGCTGCTCACCGCCATGGCCACCCTCACCACGCTGGACCCCACCGCCACGCTGCCGACCACGGTGGTCGCCGGCGCCGCCCCGGGTGAGGTGGTGCTGGTCGGCGGAGGCGATCCCACGCTGTCGACCACGGACCCGTCGCAGGACTATCCGGGCGCCGCCACCGTCGCCGACCTCGCCCGCCAGGTGCTCGCCCGGCTCGGCGGCACCCCGGTCACCCGGGTGGTCGTCGACGACTCGCTGTTCACCGGCCCGCTCACCGCCCCGGGCTGGCAGCCGGGCGACGCCCCGTCCACCTACGCGGCGCCGGTCACCGCCACCGCCGTCGACGGCGCCCGGGTCGAGCCGGGCGCCGACCAGCGCAGCGGCGCGCCCGGCGCCGACGCGGGGGCCGCGCTGGCCGCGGCGCTCGGCGCTCCCGGCGCAGCGGTGACCTCCGGTACGGCCCCGGTGGGTGCGGCGACGCTCGGCACGGTCCGGTCGGCACCCGTCGAGCGCCTGGTCGAGCAGGCGCTCACCGCCTCGGACAACCTGCTGGCCGAGTCGCTGGCCCGCCAGGTGGCGATCGCCCGGCACCTGCCGGCCAGCTTCGCCGGCGCCGCCCAGGCGGTCACCGCCGCGGTCGCCGACGCCGGCCTGGACACCACCGGGCTGACCCTCGTCGACGGAAGCGGCCTCTCCACCCAGGACCTGGTGCCGGCCCGGCTGCTGGTCGACGTCGTCCGGGCCGCCTCCGACGGCACGGCGCCCGCGGCGGCCGGTCTGCTGTCGGGTCTGCCGGTCGCGGGCTACGACGGGACGCTCGCCGACCGGGCCGCGGACTCCGCCGGCATCCCGGGCGCGGTCCGGGCCAAGACCGGAACCCTGCTGGCGGTCAACGACCTGGCCGGCACGGTGCTCACCGCCGACGGCCGGCTGCTGGCCTTCGCGGTGCTCGCCGACGGCGCGGCGGGCAGCGTCGGCACCACCGAGACCGCCCTGGACGTCGTCGCCGCCGCCCTGGCCGGCTGCGGCTGCCGCTGAGGGCCTTTTCCGCAGCACAGGTCGCGGTCCGTTCCCGGCGGCCCCCCGCCGGGTCCCGCCCGAGCCTGGGTGGCCCCGTCCCGGGTCCCACCCCGAGCTCGCGGGGGGTGGGGAGGACGGGGTCCTTCCCGGGGGGCGAGGGGTCCGTTGAGTACGGTGGGTCGATGAGCTCCGCCGCCTCGCTCGTCGACTGGGACCTCGCCGGACGCACCGCCCGCCGGCTTCAGGGGCCGGGCCCCGAGACCACCCGCGAGGAAGCGACCGCGGTCGTCGCCGAGCTGCACCGCGCGGCCGCCCAGGCCGTCGCGCACGTGGAGACCCTGACCGGCCTGCACCCGGTGCCCGGCGGCCCGCAGCCCACCGTGGCCGTCGTCGACCGGCCCGGCTGGGTCGACGCGAACACCGGTGGGATGGCCGCGCTGCTGGACCCGCTGGTCGAGACGCTGCAGGCCAAGCAGGACTCCCCGCCGAACGCGCTGGTCACCGCCATCGGCTCACGGGTGACCGGCGCGCAGGCCGGTGCGGTGATGGCCTTCCTGTCCTCCCGGGTGCTCGGCCAGTACGAGGTCTTCGGCAGCGGGGGCCGGCTGCTGCTGGTTGCGCCGAACATCGTCGAGACCGAGCGCAAGCTGGGCGTCGACCCCACCGACTTCCGGCTCTGGGTGTGCCTGCACGAGGTCACCCACCAGCTCCAGTTCACCGCCGTCCCGTGGCTGCAGACCTATCTCGAGGAGCAGATCAAGGAGTTCGTCGAGGCCACGGACCTGACCCCCGACGTGCTTCGCGAGCGGCTGGCCGACCTGGTCCGCAGCCTGGGCACCGCGGTCCGCGGCGGCGGGGACGACGAGGAGGCCCCGCAGGGGCTGATGGCGCTGATCCGGGACCCCGCGCAGCGCGAGGTGCTCGACCGGGTCACCGCGGTG
This sequence comes from Modestobacter sp., assembly GCA_025933855.1. Taxonomy (GTDB): domain Bacteria; phylum Actinomycetota; class Actinomycetes; order Mycobacteriales; family Geodermatophilaceae; genus Modestobacter. The sequence continues at coordinate 8,384 of JAICZD010000089.1, forward strand.
ATGAGCCTGGTCGAGGGGCACGCCGAGTTCGTGATGGACGGCGTGGGCCCGGACGTGGTGCCCTCGGTGCGCACCCTGCGCAAGCGCTTCGCCCAGCGGCGCAAGGGGCGCGGCCCGCTGGACCGGGTGCTGCGCCGGCTGCTCGGCCTGGAGCAGAAGATGAAGCAGTACGCCGACGGGCGGGTGTTCGTCGCCGGGGTCGTCGAGCTGGCCGGCATGGAGGGCTTCAACCAGGTCTGGGCCGGGCCGGCGAACCTGCCGTTCAAGGAGGAGCTCACCGAGCCGGCCCGCTGGGTCGAGCGGGTGCTCGGCACCCGCCCGGCCATCCCCGCCTGAGCCGACGCCGGTGGTCGGTCCGCCGCGCGCGGTGGCCGTCGTCCGGCACGCCGTCCGGCCGGCCCTGCGCCGCTCCGCGCAGCCGGTGCTCGTGGCCTGCAGCGGCGGTGCGGACTCCGTCGCGCTGGCCGCCGCCCTGGCGTTCGAGGCCCGCCAGGCGGGCGTGCGCGCCGGTGCGGTGACCGTGGACCACGGCCTGCAGCCCGGATCGGCCGAGCGGGCCACCCGCACCGCTGAACTGCTGGCCGGCCTCGGCCTGGACCCGGTGGTCGCGGTCGCGGTCCCGGTCGGGGACGACGGTGGCCCGGAGGGCGCCGCCCGCACCGCCCGCACCGCCGCCCTGGCCCGGCTCGCCGCCGAGCACGGCGCCCGGCTCGCCCTCGGGCACACCCTCGACGACCAGGCCGAGACGGTGCTGCTCGGCCTCGGCCGCGGGTCGGGCCCCCGGTCGGTCGCCGGGATGGTGGAGCTGCGCGAGGCCGCCGGGGTGAGCTGGTGGCGCCCGCTGCTGGGGGTCCGCCGCGGCACCACCCGGCAGGCCTGCGCCGACCAGGGCCTGCCGGTCTGGGACGACCCCTGGAACAGCGACCCCGCCTACACCCGGGCCCGGCTGCGCACCGAGGTGCTCCCGCTGCTGGAGGAGGTGCTCGGCGGCGGGGTCGCCCCCGCCCTGGCCCGCACCGCGGGCCTGCTCCGCGAGGACCTCGACGCGCTGGACGGGTTGGCCGCCGGTGAGCTGGCCCGGTGCCTGCGCGCCGGCGCGCTGGACGTCGGCCCGGTGCAGGTGCTGCCCGACGCGCTGCGCCGGCGGGTGCTGCGCGGCTGGCTGACGGCGGCCGGCGTTCCGGACCTGCAGTGGGTGCACCTGCGGGACGTCGACGGCCTCCTCACCCGCTGGCACGGCCAGGGCCGGGTGCACCTACCCGGCGGCGCGGGGGTCGTCCGGGCGTCTGGCAGGCTGGTCCTGCAGCCGCCCGGCGCCGCCGGCGGACAGCCCATCCCCGACGCCTCCGAGGAGTCCGTGCCGTGACCGAGCGTGCCGCCACCGCCGACCCGACCGGCGGCGGGGCCCTGGGCCCCGACCACGGCTACGGCCCCGACATCGACCACGTGCTGCTGTCCCAGGAGCAGATCCAGGCCAAGATCACCGAGCTGGCCACCACCATCGCGGCGGACTACGCCGGCCGCGAGGTGCTGCTGGTCGGGGTCCTCAAGGGGGCCGTGCTGTTCATGTCCGATTTCGCCCGGGCGCTGCAGCTGCCCACCCAGATGGAGTTCATGGCGGTCTCGTCCTACGGCTCGGCGACCAGTTCCTCCGGTGTGGTGCGGATCCTCAAGGACCTCGACCGGGACATCGCCGACCAGCATGTGCTGGTGCTCGAGGACATCATCGACTCGGGCCTGACCTTGTCGTGGCTGCTGAAGAACCTCGGCAGCCGGCGACCGGCGTCGCTGGAGGTGTGCGCCCTGCTGCGCAAGCCCGACGCGGTCAAGGTCGACGTCCCCGTCCGGTACGTCGGCTTCGACATCCCGAACGAGTTCGTCGTCGGCTACGGGCTGGACTACGCCGAGCGCTACCGCGACCTGCCCTACATCGCCACGCTCAAGCCCCAGGTCTACTCCGGCTGATCTGCGGCCCCGCCTGGAGGCTCGCTGCGAGCCTGCGAGCAGCGAGCGAGGCGGGGTCCTTCGACTCCTTCGGTGTACCTTCGTGGTCAACGACGTCGCCCCCGCGGCGGGGTGCCCACCTCAGGTCGCATGCGGCGTCCTGCGACGATCAGGAGGGTCGACGGGCCGCCGGCGGAGTTCCGGATGCCCGGCAACGGTGTATGGAGCGTAAGAAGATCGTCCGCTCGGCCTGGTTCTGGGTCGCCATCGTGATCGTGCTCGCGTTCGTCGGATCCAGCTTCTTCCGGGGCAACGGCGCGTACGACTCGGTGTCGACGTCCACGGCGCTGGCCCAGTTCGCCGACGGCAACGTCGACCGCGTCACCATCAACGACAAGGAGCAGACCCTCGACCTGGACCTGAAGTCCGCGGTCGAGGGCAGCACCAAGGTGACCGCCTCCTACCCGGCCGGCGCGTCGGACGAGGTGTTCAACCTGGTGCGCGGCGCGTCCGGGGCCAACGGCGAGGCCGGAGGCAAGGGCGTCGCCTTCGACACCAACGTCACCCAGGACAACCTCCTGGTCAGCGTGCTGGTCAGCTTCCTGCCGTTCGTGATCCTGCTGCTCCTGCTGTTCTGGCTGTTCAACTCCATGCAGGGCGGCGGCCGCGGCGTGATGGCCTTCGGCAAGTCGAAGGCCAAGGTGGTCAGCAAGGACACCCCCAAGACGACCTTCGCCGACGTCGCCGGGGCCGATGAGGCGATCGAGGAACTGCACGAGATCAAGGACTTCCTGCAGAACCCGGTCAAGTACCAGTCGATCGGCGCGAAGATCCCCAAGGGTGTGCTGCTGTTCGGCCCGCCCGGCACCGGCAAGACGCTGCTGGCCCGCGCGGTGGCCGGCGAGGCGGGGGTGCCGTTCTACTCCATCTCCGGCTCGGACTTCGTCGAGATGTTCGTCGGGGTGGGCGCCAGCCGGGTCCGCGACCTGTTCGAGCAGGCCAAGAACAACGCTCCGGCGATCATCTTCATCGACGAGATCGACGCCGTCGGCCGGCACCGCGGTGCCGGCATGGG
>JAICZD010000064.1 GCA_025933855.1 Modestobacter sp.
CGGCCCGGGAACCGCGGCGGGCAGCTCGGCCACGGCCCGCGCCGTGGCGGCCGGGCCCGGGTCGGTGGCCAGCAGGTCGGCGGGGGCCAGGTCGTGCAGCAGGCCGCCGGCCCGCAGACCGGCGAGCAGGTCGTCGACCACGGGAGCCGGTACGCCGCCGGCCACGGCCTCCGCGCGCACCGTCCGCTCGTTGCGCCGCCCGTCCAGGCCGGCCAGCACCCGGCCCACGTCCGCCCCGGCCGGCTGCAGGCGGAGCCCGTCCCGGCCGTCGACCCCGCCGACCTGCAGCGTGCCGGCGTCCAGGCGAAGCAGCGGAGTACCGCGCGGCAGCAGCGGATGGGGGCTCTCGGTCACGGGCAGCAGGGTGCCAGGCACTGCGGCGTCGGCGCGGAGGTTGTCCACAGGGGCGTCGCAGCTGCCCGCTGCCGCTGGTGCGGGCCGATGGCTGGACACCGCGCGTGCGGACCGTTCAGGACCGAGTTCCCACAGCCTGTGGACGGCGCTGTGGACAGCGTGGGGACCAGCACCCGGCCGCTGTGCACCGACCCGGGACAGGGCGCCCGGGCACCGGGTCCGGCCCGCCCCCGGCGGGCCTTCCACCAGCGGACATGGCCCTGGTGAAGGCTGTGGACGTCCACCGATCGGGCGACCGGAGCGCGCCCGGTTCCACTGTCCGTGTGCACATGTCCACGACCGGGTGTCCCCGGGTGGGCGGCGGCCGGGTCGGCGGTTACCGTGCGTGCGTGGATCTCCGACCCGACCGACGTGCGGCAGGTGCGCCTGCCGTGCCCGCCGCCGCGTCCCGGACGGTGTCGACGACGGGTGCCTGCGAGGCCGTCGAGGTCCGGCGCAGCGCGCGCCGGCGGCGCACCGTCACCGCCTACCGCGAGAACGGCCGGACGGTCGTCCTCATCCCCGCCGCCTTCAGCGCCGCCGAGGAGCGGCGCTGGGTCGACCAGATGGTGGCCAAGCTGCAGACCCGCGAGGAGCGGCGCCGCCGCGGCCTCGCCTCCGACGCCGACATCCTGGCCAGGGCCACCACGTTGTCCGGCGACTTCCTCGGTGGCCGGGCGGTGCCCGCCAGCGTGCGGTGGGTCGACAACCAGAACCGCCGGTGGGGATCCTGCACCCCGAGCGAGCGGACGATCCGGTTGTCCAGCCGGCTGCGCGGCATGCCGCAGTTCGTCGTCGACTACGTGCTGGTGCACGAGCTGGCGCACCTGATCGAGCCCAGCCACGACGAGCGGTTCTGGGTTCTGGTGCGCGCCTACCCGCGGGTCGAGCGGGCGCTGGGCTTCCTGGAGGGCGTGGAGCACGGGCGGCTGGGTGGTCCGCCGGCCGACGGCGACGACACGGCCAGCACCGAGGACGACGTGGACGGGCCGGGCGCGCCGGCCTGAGCCAGCCGCCCCGCCGGCTCAGCCGCGGGTGGGCCCGTCGGCACCGTCCTCGCCGGCGCTGTCCTCGTCGGCCGCGTCGGTCCCGTCGGCACTGGTCTCGCCGACCGCCGTGCCGTCGGGCCCGGGCCGGTCCGTGCTGCCGTCGGTCAGGTCGCCGGCCAGCTGCGCGAACTCGTCGGCGCGACCTTGCCGGGCCACGAAGTCCAGCGGCTCGTCGAGGTCGTCGGAGGTCGGCAGCAGGTCCGGGTGGGACCACAGCCCGTCGCGGGCGGCGGTGCCGTGCTGCTGGGCCATCGCGCCCCACACGGTGCTGGCGTCGCGCAGCCGCCGGGGCCGCAGCTCCAGGCCGACCAGAGTGGCGAAGGTCTGCTCGGCCGGCCCACCGGAGGCGCGCCGGCGGCGCATCGTCTCGGCCAGCGCGGCGTGCCCGGGCAACCGGGGGGCTGCAGCCGCGGAGACCACGCTGTCCACCCAGCCCTCGATCAGCGCGAGCAGCGTCTCCAGCCGGCGCAGCGCCATCTGCTGCTCCGGGGTCTCCTCCGGCTCGAGCAGCCCGCTGCCCAGCAGACGCTGGATGCTCTCCGGATCGCTGGGGTCGATGCCGCCCTCCAGGCCGCCCATGGCGTCGCTGATCCCGCGTTCGATCGCCTCCCGGTCGACGTGGATCCCCCGGGCGTAGGCGTGCACGGCGTCGGTGAGCTGCTGGCGCAGCCACGGCACGTGGCTGAACAGCCGCTGGTGGGCCGCCTCGCGAAGGGCGAGGAACAGGCGCACCTCGTCCTGGGGGCGGTCCAGCCCGGCGCCGAAGGCGGCCACGTTCTGGGGCACCAGCACACCGGCCCCGGCCGGGCCGAGGGGCAGCCCGATGTCGGTGCTGGTGAGGATCTCGTCGGCGAGCTTGCCGAGCGCCTGGCCGACCTGGGCGCCGAACATGACGCCGCCCATCTGGCCCATCACCCCGGCCAGCGGGCCGGCCATCTGCATCGCCTCCGCCGGGAGCGCACTGGTCATCGCCGCCACGACCCGCTCGGCCAGCGGGTCGATCAGCGCGCCCCAGGCCGGCAGCGTCTGCTCGACCCACTCGACCCGGGACCAGGCCAGCCCGCGGTCCATCCCGGAGGGGAGCTCGGTCGCCGCGTCCAGCCACAGGTCGGCCAGGCGCAGTGCCTCGGCGACGGCCGCCCGCTCCGCCTCCGATGTCGGCTGGTGCCCGGGGGCGAGCTGGCTGATGGCTCCTTGCCGCGCCAGGTCCCAGTTCACGGGCCCGCCCGACCAGCTCATCAGCTTCTGCAGCTCGGCGAACAGCGGCATCTTGCCCAGCAGGTCCTCCGGGGAGCCGGCCGCGCCGCCGAACCCGGCACCGCCGAACAGAGCGGCCAGGCCGAACGGGTCACCGGGTGTGCCCCCCGGCCCACCGGAGCCGCCCGGTCCACCGCCCGACCCGGAGCCGCCGGGCTGACCCGGCTCGCCGGGACGGTCGGGGTCGCGGTCGGGCAGCCCGAAGCCGAACGGAAGATCGCTCATGCCCTCCACCGTAACCGCGTGCACCGCCCGTCACAGCCGCCCAACGGCCTCCCGGTACGCCCGGAGCTGAAGCCGGGCCGGTGCCGGCAGGGCGCCGTCCCAGGCCGGTCACCTACTCTCGCCGGTCGTGAGTCGTCGGATCGCCGTCCTGGTCACCGGTACGGTGCTGCTGCTCGTCTTCGGTGTGGTGGGAACCCTGCTCCCGGTGCCCTACGTGGCGCAGGTGCCCGGGCCGACGTTCAACACCCTCGGCGACATCGACGGCCGGCCGATCATCACGCTGGAGGGCCGGGAGCGGAACGACACCTCCGGCAACCTGAACCTGACCACCGTCGGGGTGCCGCAGCGTCCGCTGACCCTGGTGGGCGCGGTGCAGGGCTGGTTCGACAGCGAGGTCACCGTCGTTCCGCGCGAGCAGGTCTACCCCTCGGGGAAGTCGGAGGAGGAGACCCAGCAGGAGAACCGCAAGGCGTTCCTCACCTCCGAGCAGGCCGCCCGGATGGCTGCGCTGTCGGAACTGGGCTTCGGGGAGCGGGTCGTCGTCCAGGATCTCGCCGCCGACTCGCCCTCCCGCGGCCGGCTGCAGGCCGGGGACTCGATCGACTCCGTCGGTGGCACCGCCACCCCGGACACCGGCGCGCTGAGCGCGGCGCTGGCCGCCATCCCGCCGGGCACCGCGGTGCAGGTGGGCTACACCCGACTCGGCCGGCCGGGGACGGCGACCGTCACGACCGGGTCGGCCGCGTCCGGGAAGGGTTCGGTGCTCGGCGTCATCGTGCTGGAGTCGCCCTACGCCCCGTTCACCGTGAACATCCGCGTGGACGACGTCGGCGGCCCCTCGGCCGGTCTGATGCTGACCCTGGGCATCCTCGACCTGGTGGGGAACACCGATCTGACCGAGGGTGCGGTCGTCGCGGGCACCGGCACCATCGATCCGGAGGGCGCCGTCGGACCCATCGGTGGCATCCCGCTGAAGCTGATCTCCGCCCGCGAGCTCGGTGCCGAGCTGTTCCTCGTTCCGGCGGACAACTGCGCCGAGGCGCTCCGGAACGCCCAGCCGGGACTTCCGATGGCCAGGGTGGCCTCGCTGGACGACGCCCTGACCGCGCTCGGCGACCTGCGCGCCGGCCGGCCCGCGCGCCCCTGCTGACCCGGATCCGCCGAACGAGCCCGGGCGGCCGGATCCCGCCGACCCGCATCTGCCGATCGGCACCCGGGGGGCGGCCACCCGGGCCGGGAGGCCGGGCGGTCCGCAGGGCGGCACGACGTGGTGTGCTTGGCCCCTCGGGAACCCGTCACCGCCGGCATCAGTTGAGCAGTCGGACCCGGGCGCTCGACCGGTCCTGACCCGCCTCCGTGCGGCGCCGGGCCGGTCGCGGCCGACCAGTCCGTGGCCTCCGGGCCACCCCCTGATCTGTGAGGAGACCGCTCGTGGCCATGCGGCCCCCCGTGCCGGTGCCGACCCTGTCCCGGCGCGCGAAGTCGGTCATCGGCGTCGTCGCCGTGCTGCTGGTGCTGTTCAGCGTCATCGGCACGCTGACCAACATCTACGTCGACTACCTGTGGTTCGGCGAGACCGGCTACACCACGGTGTTCTGGACCGAGGTCCAGACCCGTGCGCTGCTGTTCGCCGTCGCCGGGGTGGCGACCGGTGGGCTGACCGCGCTGGCGGTGTACCTGGCGTACCGGTTCCGGCCGACCTTCCGGCCGATGTCGCTGGAGCAGCAGAACCTGGAGCGGTACCGGCAGTCGCTGGAGCCCCGGCGCAAGGTCGTGCTCACCGCCCTCGCGGTGGTCCTCGGGCTGTTCGCCGGGATCACCGCGCAGGGCAGCTGGCAGACCTGGCTGACCTTCCGGAACGCCACCGACTTCGGGCGGACCGATCCGCAGTTCGGGAAGGACATCTCCTTCTTCGTCTTCGACTACCCGTTCTACCGGCTGGCGCTGGGCTTCGCGTTCGCGATCGTCCTGCTGTCGCTGATCGGCTCGGTGCTGACGCACTACGTCTTCGGCGGGCTGCGGCTGCAGACGCCCGGGCAGAAGCTGACCTCTGCGGCGCGGGTCCAGCTGTCGGTGCTGCTGGGTCTGTTCGTCGCCCTCAAGGCGGTGGGGTACTGGCTCGACCGCTACGGCACCGTCTACTCCAGTCGCGGCAACGTCTTCACCGGCGCGTCCTACACCGACGTCAACGCGCTGCTGCCGGCGAAGAACATCCTGGTCTTCGTGGCGATCATCTGCGCCATCGCGTTCTTCGCCAACATCATCTTCCGCAACACGCTGCTGCCGGCCTCGGCGCTGGTCGTGCTGCTGCTGTCCAGCCTGGTGATCAGCGTCGCCTACCCGGCGATCGTGCAGCAGTTCGTCGTCCGGCCGAGCGCGGACGAGAAGGAGTCCGCCTACATCGAGCGGGCGATCGCCTCCACCCGGGACGGCTACGGGCTCTCCGGCGTCGAGTACATCAACTACGGCGGCGACGGCGGGACCGGCCAGAAGACCGGTACGGACGCCGGGTCCGCCGATGCGACCGCCACCCCGACGACCGCGGACCTGGCCAGCGACGCCGAGACCATCGCCAACGCCCGGCTGCTCGATCCCAACGTCCTGCAGCCGACGTTCCTGGCGCGCCAGCAGATCCGCAACGTGTACGGGTTCCCCGAGAAGCTGGACATCGACCGGTACACCATCGACGGGACGACGCAGGACTACGTCGTCGCGGCCCGCGAGCTGGACTCCGCGGCCCTGTCGGGGAACCAGACGAACTGGATCAACGAGCACACCGTCTACACGCACGGCAACGGTTTCGTCGCGGCGCCGGCCAACCAGGTGGTCTCCGGCGAGGCCGGTGGGGAGCCCAACTTCACCACCGGCGACCTGCCGACCAAGGGCAACATCAAGGTGACCCAGCCCCGGATCTACTACGGGGAGCTCATCACCGACTACTCGGTCGTCGGTGCCCCGGAGGGTGCCAACACGCGTGAGTTCGACCAGCCGGAGAGCGGTTCCGACGGTCAGGTGAACAACACCTACACCGGGAAGGGCGGCGTGTCGGTCGGCAGCTTCTTCCGGCAGCTGACGTTCGCCATCTACTACCGGGAGCGCAACTTCCTGCTCTCCGGCGCCGTGAACGACAACTCCAAGGTGCTCTACGTCCGCGACCCGCGGGACCGGGTGGAGAAGGCCGCGCCGTACCTGCAGGTCGACGGCGACCCGTACCCGGCAGTGGTGGACGGCCGGATCACCTGGATCGTCGACGCGTACACCACGTCGGACGCCTACCCCTACTCGGCGCTGAACAGCCTGGGCGAGGCCACGACCGACTCGCTGACCGGTACGGGTACCTCGGCGCTGCCGAACGACCAGGTCAACTACGTGCGCAACTCGGTGAAGGCCACCGTGGACGCCGGCGACGGCACGGTCACCCTGTACGCGGTCGACAGCGAGCAGCCCGACCCGGTGCTGCGCACGTACGAGAAGGCGTTCCCGGGGACGATCAAGCCGGAGAGCGCCATCAGCGACGAGCTGCGCAGCCACTTCCGGTACCCGGAGGACCTGTTCAAGCTGCAGCGCGACGTGCTCACCCAGTACCACGTGAACAACCCGCGGGACTTCTACAACGCCAACGACTTCTGGCAGGTCCCCAGCGACCCGACGGAGAAGACGACCGACTCGCAGCCGCCGTACTACGTGCTCTCCCAGCGGGTGGGCGAGGGCAACGCGACCTTCCAGCTGACCAGCGCGCTGAACGCGCTGAACCGGGAGAACCTGTCGGCCTACCTGTCGGTGTCCAGCGACCCGGGCACCTACGGTCAGCTCCAGGTGCTGCAGTTGCCGGGCAACACCCAGTTCCGCGGGCCGACCCAGGTGTTCCAGTCGTTCAACACCCAGTCCGAGGTCAGACAGCAGCTGACGCTGTTCAACAGCGCCAGCTCCCAGGCGGTCTTCGGCAACCTGCTGACCTTGCCGATCGGCACCAGCGGGCTGCTGTACGTGGAACCGCTGTACGTCGCCGGTACCGGTGAGAACGCCTTCCCGCTGCTGCAGAAGGTGCTCGTCAACTACGGCGACCGGGTGGGGTACGCGGACACCTTCTCCCAGGCGCTGGACCAGGTCTTCGGGCCGGGCGCCGGAGACGCGGCCGCCGACCGCGGGAACGGCGGGACGGCGACCCCCGCACCGGCGGCACCGACCACCGCACCACCGGGTGGATCGGCCGCGCCCCCCAGCCCGCCGGCCGGCGGCGGCACCGACACGGCGGCGCGGGACCAGGCGGTCGCGGCGATCAACGCCGCGCTGACCGCGCTGGCCGATGCGCAGCGTAACGGGGACTTCGCCGCCATCGGTCAGGCCCAGGCCGACCTGCAACGGGCCATCCAGGCCTACCAGGCGGCGAACGGCCAGGCGGGGTCGGCGGCACCCTCGGCCGCCCCCGCATCGCCGACCGGCTGATGCGGGCTCCGGGTGCCGCTGCTTCTCGCGGCGGCACCCGGGGCCGCGGTGGCCCCTCGGGCAGCCGTGTATGGTGGTCCTTACCGACGCGGGGTGGAGCAGCTCGGTAGCTCGCTGGGCTCATAACCCAGAGGTCGCAGGTTCAAATCCTGCCCCCGCTACTACGTGGACATGCGATCTCGCTGTTCCGGACCGGCCCCTACCGCTTGGCGGTGGGGGCCGGTGCCGTGTCCGGCAGCCTTACGATGCCTCGCGTGGTCACCCTCTGGACCGCGTCGCTGCGGCCGGGCCGCCAGCGGCCAGGGTCGACGTCCCTGGTCATCACCGTCGGTGCCATGAGGGCCCTTGCCGGGTCACCGCCGTCGTCCCGGACAAGACGGGCACGATCCGCACGCCGAGCGTGCCACCGCCGGGAGCCCCGGGTGCGGCCCCCGGTTCCGCCGTGCGGACGGCGGCGTCGTCACGTCCGCTCGCCGTCCGGGCCTGCTGACCGAAGGAGCGTTCGATGACCACCCCCAGCAACCCGACGACCGGCCCGGCGCCGGAGTTGCCGGACGGCGCCCGGCAACGGGTGATCGGCATGCTCGGCGGGATGAGCTGGGAGTCCACCGCCGAGTACTACCGACTGGCCAACGAGGCGGTCCGCGACCGGCTCGGCGGCCTGCACTCGGCGCGACTCGTCCTGGCCTCGCTGGATTTCGCCGAGATCGAGGCTCTGCAGGTCTCCGGCGACTGGGCTCGCGCGGGCGACATCCTGGCCACCGAAGCCGCCCGGCTCGAAGCCGCCGGCGCCGACCTGTTGCTGCTCTGCACGAACACCATGCACAAGGTCGCCGATGAGGTCCAGGCGGCGGTGAGCATCCCGCTGCTGCACCTGGCGGACACCACTGCCGCCGCCGTGAAGGCTGCCGGGCTGACCACCGTGGGTCTGCTGGCGACCGGCTTCACGATGGAACAGCACTTCTACCGCGACAGGCTCGCCAGCCATGGTCTCCGCGTCCTCGTCCCCGAGGCCGCCGACCGCGCCGCGGTGCATCGCGTCATCTACGACGAGCTCTGCCGGGGTGTGATCCGCGAGGCGTCACGGCACCTCTACCGGCAGGTCATCGAGCGGCTGGTGGCCGCTGGAGGGGAAGGCATCATCCTGGGCTGCACCGAGATCGAGCTGCTCGTCCGCGCCGCCGACAGCCCGGTCCCGGTGTTCCCGACCACGCGGCTGCACGTCCAGGCTGCCGTCGATGCCTCACTGGCGACGGGGCGACCGACTGACCGGGGCGGCCTCCCGGCGCCTGGAACCGACGTCGATTGAGCGCATCGCCGGAGCGGCCGGCCGCTGTGCCGTCGTGCTGCCGCCGTCGGCAGGCGTTGCGCCCCGGTGCGTTGCCCCTGGTCGCGGGCGCCGGCCAGTTCGCGACCGTCCTGGCCGGCGCCGGCCATGTGTTGGGTGACGTGCCCGGACCAGGTCAAGGGGTGAATGCGTTCCGCGGTCACCGGCAACGACCCGGTGGTCATGCCGGCCAGCGCTCGCCCGCCGCCCCGGGAGGTGAGCGCGGTGCCGAAGGAGCGGTCGGCCAGGAGGGACCACCGAGACCGCCAGGCCAGCGCAGATCCGGTGGAGAGCCCGGAGCCGACCGACGGCAGCGAGTCGGTGGACCACAGCGACAGCCGCGAGGAGTCCGTGGAGGTCACGACGTCATCGTCCGGCTTCGGATCGAACCGAGCGGGGCGGCGGTCGTCGCTATGCCAGGTTCAGCTGCCAGGAGACGCCGTAGCGGTCGTTGACCCAACCGAAACGGCGGCTGAAGCCGTAGTCGTCCAGCGGCATGAGCTGAGCGCCCCCGTCACCGAGCGCCGTGAAGAGCCGCCCGAGTTCGTCCTCGGACTCTGTCTCGATCCAGATGGAGAACGACGGGGTGAACGAGAAGCCGTGGGTGACGAAGGTGTCGGTGCACAGGAACTCCTGGCCGGCCAGGGAGAACCTGGCGAACTGAACGGTTCCCTGGGGGCCCGGTCCCTCCGCTCCGAACCGGGTGATGTCCACGATCCGCCCATCGTCGAACAGCGACGTGTAGAAGGTCATCGCCTGCTCGGCGTCACCCGTGAACATCAGGAAGGGCGCGATCTGCTTCGGCATGCCGGGCAGGCTAGCGGGGGTCACCGACGGGCATCGCCGGCGGACGGGCGGTCTGCCGGGTCGGTCGGGCCGGCGCTCGATCACCAGTCGGGCCTTCCCCTGGAACCGAACCAGATCACCGACGACGCCGCCCGGCTCCACCGGCCTACGCGGCTGGGCGCGGTGGGCTCATCGACTTCACTGGCCGGCCGTCGTGGCCCTGCCTGCGGCGGTCGCCGGCGATGTGGACCCGGCCATGGCGATGACGTTCCGGAAGCCGACTGCTCCGTAGGCGCGGGCAGTCGGCTCCCGGCGTGCGGTCAGGCCGGTGACAGCTCGGAGTTCCGGTCGCCGGCGGCGGGAGGAAGCGCGGCGACGGCTGCGGGCCGGAAGCCCTTCACGGTGAGGTAGACGCCGAGCGAGAACTCCCACACCGCGATCGGGAGCGCGGCGAGCGCGATGGGGCCCGTCCGGTCGAAGACGCCGAAGAAGATCCCGATGTCGGCGGCGAGAAGCAGAGGGGCGCCGATGAGCCCCAGGGTGGGCAGGATGCGCGGCACGAGGCCGGAGCGGTACAGCACGGTGCCCAGGCACAGCGCGTTGAACACCGGCATGAGGCTCTGGCTGAGCAGGAACGCCGAGTCGTAGGTCGCGGCCAGGGTGTGGCCGGTCGTGACCAGCGAGGCCCGGTCCGCGTCGGCTGTGCCGGCGACGTCGTGTCGCAGGCTGACGGTCGTCAGCACGCTGACGACGCCGACGATGATGAGGCTGCCCTCCACGACGCGGGAGGCTACGAAGCCGAGGGCGGCGGTCTCGCTCTGCCGCTTCGCGACCGGGAACAGCACCACGGCCGTGCCGATGCCGGCCAGGGCGACGATGACCTCGGAGAAGGCGCCCCACAGCACGCCCGTCTCGCTGCCGGCCCCGAGGATGAAGTCGGCGTTGTTCCGCAGCGGGTTGTACAGGGCGAGGGTGGGGATCGACACGAACGTGATCAGGTACAGGACGCCGGCGGCCAGGGAGGTCCGGCGCATCGGATCCGTGGACGGTCGTGGTGGTGCCGGGCGGTGCGTGGTGATGGTCACGTCAGGTGCCTTCCAGGATTGTCGCTGGGCGCTGTCGGGTCCGGGTCGGGTCGACGCAGCCAGCAGGCCGGGGCCAGCCGCGAGGAGTGGCCGGCCGACCATCCGGGCCACCGGCCGTGGACGGCGTCCGGCCGGCCCTCGACGGGCCGGCCGGACAGCCGGCGTCGGCTTGCCGCACCGCCCCGGGGGTCGACCGCCGGGACGGTGCGGGGTCACACCGCGGACGCGGACGCGGTCTCGGTCGGCGGGTTGGTGGCCGACGCCCCGAGCGGGGACGGCGGCACGGGGCTCGCCGGAACCGAACCGGGATCGGTGCCGCCCTGGTCGAGGCGGAACGGCGGGTAGGAGTCGGTCATCAGGGCCGTGTAGGCGGACACCCGCAGCACCCACCGGTCCATCCCGAGGATGAAGTCGTACAGCGGCTTGGGGTACCGGCCGGTGAACAGCAGCACGATCGCGGCGATGCACAGCAGCAGGGACAGCAGGCTGACGCCGGCACCCCAGCGGTCGTCGGCGCTTCCGGCCCGGCTGGCGAGCCAGACTCCGCCGCCGACGAAGATCGAGACGATCAGGTAGTGCGGGATGGCCAGCAGCCACCACTTGACCAGCACGAGCCCGCGGGAGAGCCGCTCGGGGTACGCCACGTCGAGACGTGCGGGGTAGTCCGGCACGTCGGCGAGGGTGAACGGCGGATAGCGGTCGGTGCCCAGCGCCCAGTAGCCGTAGTAGTGCACTCGCCAGCTCCAACGCAGCACGCCGACGTTGAAGTCGAACAGGGGCCGCGGATAGCGCCCGGTGAACAGGATCGCGAAGAACGCGATCACGCCCACCGCGAAGAAGGCCACCCAGAGGAAGAAGAGCACGACGAAGTGCGGGATCAGCAGCAGCCACTTGATCAGCCACAACCCTCGGGATACAGCCGGTTCCGACGATGCGTCCACGCGGACCGGATACGGCGTTCGGTACTCCATCACGTGTCCTCCTCACAGGGCGGGTGCTGTTCCCCCGTGATGTGCGCGGCCCGTCCCAGCCGGGCCTGCACCGTGCCGCGCGGCTACGCCGTGGAAGTCGCGGACTCCCTCGCGGCCGTGGGCCGGCTCAGGGTTGAGCCGGGAGCCGTTCCCCGGGACCGGCAGTCTCGGGCCGCGGGTTGCCGGCTGCAGACCGAGGGGCCAGGGGTGCTCGTGACCGGAAGCCCGGGACGGTCGCTGCGCCGTTCCGCTGACGACATCGCGCACCTCCGTGGTTCGCGACGCAGCGCCTGGGTGAGGCGGCTGCACGGTCGGGAACCGTAGCACTGCGACGATCCGTTCTACAACCACCAGTTGCGTATATCTGCGGTGCAACGGTGGTACATGCTGCACGAACGGGGCTTTCCGGCTGACGAATTTCGACACCCGAGGTGGTGGATCGGATGGGACAGAACCAAGGTCCCGCGGTCGGTCGCGGCCGACCGCGGGACCGCACGCTCGACGCGCGCATCCTCGAGCAGGTCCTCGCCCTGCTCGGCTCGCACGGCTACACCGGGCTGACCCTCGACGAGCTGGCGGCGCGCAGCGGTGTGGCGAAGACCACGATCCTGCGCCGGTGGCCGTCGAAGGCAGCGGTCGCCGCCGCGGGCGTGGAGCGGGTGGCTCTGCAGAGCGTCGACGTGCCGGACCACGGCACGCTCCGCGGGGACCTGCAGGCGTTGCTGTACGGCGCGGTGGACATGTTCGTGCGCGGACGCGGCCAGTTCGTCCCGCGGCTGCTGCGCGAGTCCGGCCACCACCCCGAGATCAGCGACCTGCTCTTCACGGTCATCCACACCCGCCGTCAGGCGTACCGGCGCGTCCTCGCGCTGGCGATCGCCCGCGGCGAACTCGCCCCGTCGTGTGACCAGGAGCTACTCATCGACCTGCTCATCGGTCCCATCTGGACGCGACTGCTGATCACTCGCGACCCCATCACCGACGAGTACGTCGACTCCGTCGTCGAAGCCGTGCTGGCCGCCGCCGACGTGAAGCCCGCGACAGCGGCATGACGGGGAGTCCTGGAAGCCGGCCGACTCCACGCCGTTACCGCGCGGCTTGGGCGGCCTGAGCGACCTCGACGGCGTACATGCCCGGGGAGGGGCGGAACTCGGCCATCTGCCCGGCGATGGCGCCGAACTCCGGGCCGCTGACGATCGACTGCCACGTCTCCACCGAGTCGAGCTCGGCGACGTTGACCCAGCGGAAACGAGCCTTGGGGTCGACGGCCTTGTGCAGCCGGGTGCTGCGGTAGCCGCCGCGGCTGCGCAGCAGCTCGTCGGCCCGCTTCCACAGGGCAACGAACCGGTCGTCGTCGGCTGGGTCCACCTCGAAGCAGTTGATGAGCACGGCACTGGACATGGGGTCCTCCTGACACAGGCGCGGGGCTGTCGAGCCCGGACGGCTGCGGTGCTCCCGTCTCGACAACGGCGGAACACGGACGTCCGCCTGGTGTGCCGCCCGGACGTGCGGAGCACCCTGGCACGTCCGGGCCGCCGTGTCCTCCCCTTCCGCGCCCATCCGTTCGGGGCTCAGGCGGCCGGCTCCTCGTCGGGCCGGGTCCGGTGCGTGCGGCACCCGCAGGCCGAAGGCTCGCGGGGAACCGTGCCGCGGTCGGAGTCCGCGGCTGCGATCAGCTCGGCCACGGCACGGTGCAGAGCGCCGACGATCGTGTGGTCGCCCAGGCGGTCGGCGACCGCCGCCTCGACCGCCGTGTAGTACCAGAGCAGGTCGGATGCCGGCGCGTTGAACGTCGACCAGAACGGGAGCCCGTAGCTGCGCAGGTCGCGCGTGATGGACGACGCGTTGTGGATCTTGTCGGCGGCGGTGACGACCAGCGCGTCGTCCGGCTTGACCTCCGGGTTCCGCAGGCCCTC
>JAICZD010000164.1 GCA_025933855.1 Modestobacter sp.
CGGGCAGCCAGCTTGGCCGCGTGGTGGTCCAGGTACGAGGCGACGGCGAAGCGGCCGTCGGGCTGCACCACGGAGCCGAAGCGGGCGTCGAGCTCCAGCGCGCTGCGGTAGGTGAGGTGCGCGATCCGGCGGGCGGTGTCCAGCCCGGCGACCGGGCCCTCGCCGCGGGCGTAGTCGCCCGCGGCCCAGCGGGGGTCGGTGCGGATCGCGGCCTGCTGGGTGGTCTGGGTGCCGATCTGGTCGGCGGAGGCCACGGCGCTGGAGGCCAGGAAGAAGAGGGCGCCGACCCGGTCGGGGGCGCGGACCGCCCAGTCCAGCGCCCGCATGCCGCCCATCGAGCCGCCGAGCACCGCCGCCCACCGGCCGATCCCCAGCGCGTCGGCGAGCGCGGCCTCCACCGCCACCTGGTCGCCGATGGTCACCTCGGGGAACCGGGAACCCCAGGGAGCGCCGTCCGGAGCGGCCGAGGACGGGCCGGTGGTGCCCTGGCAGCCGCCCAGCACGTTGGCGCACACGACGAACCACCGGTCGGTGTCCAGCGGCGCCCCCGGCCCGACCAGGGTCGGCCACCAGCCGGGGGTGGGCTGGCCCGGGCCGGCCGGCCCCACCACGTGGCTGTCACCGGTCAGCGCATGCTCGACGAGCACCGCGTTCCCGCCGCCGGGGGCGAGAGTGCCCCAGGTCTCGTAGGCCACCCGGACGGACGGCAGCGTGCCCCCGCGTTCGAGACGGACCGGTCCGGCTCCGTCCGACGGGAGGTCGAGGAACAGCCGGTCGCCGACCGGGTCCCCCTCCACCCAGCCGCCCGAGCGGGTCGGGGCGGCCGGGGTCCGGGACACCGGTCCGGCGTCCCGGACCCCCGCTGTGCTCATGGCCGTCCTCGCGAGCTCGGTCGGGTCAGGCGACCTTGGCGGCGCGGAAGCCGGCCTCCAGGTCGGCCAGGATGTCCTCGATGCCCTCCAGGCCCACCGCCAGCCGCACCAGACCGGGGGTGACCCCGGCGGTCAGCTGCTCGTCGGCGGTCAGCTGGGAGTGCGTGGTGGACGCCGGGTGGATGACCAGGCTGCGCACGTCGCCGATGTTGGCCACGTGGCTGTGCAGCTCCAGGGCCTCCACGAACCGCTTGCCGGCCTCGACCCCGCCGCGGATGTCGAACGCCAGGACGGCGCCGGCGCCCTTGGGGGCGTACTTCTGCTGGGCGGCGTGCCAGGGGGAGGACGGCAGCCCGGCGTAGTGCACCGACTCGACCTCGTCGTGCGCCTCGAGGAACTCCGCCACCCGCTGGGCGTTGGCCACGTGCCGGTCCAGGCGCAGCGACAGCGTCTCGATGCCCTGCACGACCAGCCAGGCGTTGAACGGGGAGATGGCGGGGCCGAGGTCGCGCAGCAGCTGCACCCGGGCCTTGAGCGCGAAGGCCGGCGCGCCGAGGTCGGCGTAGACCACCCCGTGGTACGTCGGGTCGGGGGTGGTGAAGCCGGGGAACTTCCCGCGGGTCCAGTCGAAGTTCCCGGAGTCCACGATCAGCCCGGCGATCGCGGTGCCGTGGCCGCCGAGGTACTTGGTCGCGGAGTGCACGACGACGTCGGCCCCGTGCTCGAACGGCCGGATCAGGTACGGCGTGGCGATGGTGTTGTCCACGATCAGCGGCACCCCGTTGCGGTGCGCGACCTCCGACACCGCGGCGATGTCCAGGACGTCGCCCTTCGGGTTGCCGATCGACTCGGCGTAGCAGGCCCTGGTGTTCTCCCGGATCAGCGACTGCCAGTTCTCCGGGTCGTCGGGATCCTCGACGAAGGACACCGAGATGCCCATCTTCGGCAGCGAGTGGTGCAGCAGGTTGTAGGTGCCGCCGTACAGCGAGGCGGAGGCCACGACGTGGTCACCGGCCTCGGCGACGTTGAGGATGGCCAGCGTCTCGGCGGCCATCCCCGACGAGACGGCCAGCGCCGCCACCCCGCCCTCCAGCGAGGCCACCCGCTGCTCCAGCGCGTCGGTCGTCGGGTTCATGATCCGGGTGTAGATGTTGCCCATCTCGGCCAGCGCGAACAGGTCCGCGGCGTGCTGGCTGTCCCGGAACTGGTAGCTGGTGGTCGCGTAGATCGGCAGGGCGCGGGCCCCGGTGGTGGGGTCGGGGGCGGCGCCGGCGTGGATCTGCCGGGTCTCGAAGCTCCAGCCGCTGGACTCGCTCATCGCTGCGTTCCTCCTCGGGTCGCGGAGCTCCGGCGCGAGGGCTCCGTCCGTTGCCGGGCGGCGGGCGCCGTCCGGCCAGCTCTTCCCCTGGAGCACCTCAGACGGAGTTGAGGTTGCCGGGCAGCCAGCCAGGTGCTTGTCGCTGCCTCTCGTGAGCTGGGCAGATCCTAGGACGCCGGTTCCGGCCCCGCGCACTCGCCCGTGGCACGGTGGTCGGGTGACGACACCGCAGGTCCCGGTCCTGGACGCATCGACGCCGGTCTTCGACGACCTCGCCGCCGCCCGCCGCCGGCGCAGCGCGAAGTGGCGCGCCTACCCCGCCGACGTGCTGCCGATGTTCGTCGCCGAGATGGACGTCGCGCTCGCCCCGCCGGTGCAGCGGGTGCTCGCCGATGCGGTCGCCGCCTCCGACACCGGGTATGCCTCGGCGCTGCCTGAGCTGGCGGAGGCCCTGGCCGGCTTCGCCCGGCGCCGGTACGGCTGGGCGATCGACCCCGGCCAGGTGTTCCCGGTGCCCGACGTCGGGGTCGGGATGGTCGAGGTGCTGCGGCTGCTGGGCGCCGCCGGGCGGGCGGTCGCGTTCAGCACGCCGGTGTACGCGCCGTTCTGGCACTGGGTCGCCGAGGTCGGCGCGCATCCGGTGGAGGTTCCGCTGGTGGACGACGGGACGGCGCGGCTGGACCTCGACGGGCTGGAACGGGCCTTCGCGCAGCGCCCGGCCGCCTACCTGCTGTGCAATCCGCACAATCCGGTCGGCCGGGTACCCGACCCGGCGGAGCTGGCCGCGCTGGTGGACCTCGCCACCCGCTACGGCGTGACCCTGGTCAGCGACGAGATCCACGCGCCGCTGACCATGCCCGGGCAGACCTGCACGCCGCTGCTCACCGTGCCCGGAGCCGCGGAGGTGTCCCTGGCCGTGGTGTCGGCGAGCAAGGCGTTCAACCTGGCCGGGCTCAAGTGCGCCGCCGCGGTGTCGGCGTCCCCGCGGATGCACGCCGTCCTGGCCCGGATGCCCGAGGACGTGCGCTGGCGGGCCGGGCACTTCGGTGTGCTGGCCAGCGTCGCCGCCTTCACCGACGGGGACGCCTGGCTCGACGGCGTGCGGGCGGCGCTGGCCGACCGCTTCGACCTGCTCGACGCGCTGCTGGCCGACCAGCTCCCGCAGCTGCGCTGGCGACGGCCGCAGGCCGGCTACCTGGCCTGGCTGGACTGCCGGGCGGTGGGCTCCGGGGACGAACCGTTCCGGCGGTTCCTCGACCGGGGCCGGGTCGCCGTCGAGCCCGGCCCGAAGTTCGGCGCCCCGGGATCGGGGTTCGTCCGGCTCAACGTCGGCACCAGCGCCGAGCTGCTGGCCGACGGCGTCGCGCGGATGGCCGCCGCGCTGCGGTGACCCCGTGCGCTGCGGTGACCCGTCCCGGCGGCGTCATGGTGGCGCCCGGCAGGCTGTCGTCGTGCGCGCGCTGGTGTTCGAGGAGTTCGGTGGTCCGCTGACGGTCCGGGAGGTGCCCGAACCGGCGCCGGCGCCGGACGGTGTGGTGGTCGCCGTCGGTGCCAGCGGCATCTGCCGCAGCGACTGGCACGCGTGGTCCGGGCACGATCCGGGCGTCGTCCTGCCGCACGTGCCCGGCCACGAGCTGGCGGGCACGGTGGCCGGGGTCGGGGCGCGGGTGCGGAACTGGTCGGTCGGCGACCGGGTCACCGTGCCGTTCGTCTGCGCGTGCGGGCGTTGCGGACCGTGCCGGGACGGCGCCGGCCAGGTGTGCCTGCACCAGACGCAGCCGGGGTTCACCCACTGGGGGTCGCTGGCCGGGCAGGTGGCCCTCGACGCCGCCGACGTCAACCTGGTCGGGCTGCCCGAGGGGATGCCGTTCGCCACCGCGGCCGGCCTGGGCTGCCGGTTCGCCACCGCGTTCCGGGCCGTCACCGGGGTCGGGCGGGTGCGGCCGGGGGAGTGGGTGGCCGTGCACGGTTGCGGCGGGGTGGGGCTGTCCGCCGTCCAGGTCGCGGTCGCGGCCGGGGGCCGGGTGGTGGCGGTGGACGTCGCGGCCGGCGCGCTGGAGCTGGCCCGGCGGATGGGTGCCGAGTTCGTCGTGGACGGCGCGGCGGACGTGCCCGCCGCGGTCGCCGAGCTGACCGGCGGAGGTGCGCACGTCTCGCTGGACGCGCTCGGCGCCGCCGTCACCTGCGGGAACTCGATCCGGTCGCTGCGGCCCCGGGGCCGGCACGTCCAGGTCGGGCTGCTGCCGCCCGCGCAGGGCCGGCCGGTGATCCCGATGGAGCTGGTGGTCGCCGGTGAGCTCGCCGTGCTGGGCAGCCACGGCATGGCCGCGGCCGACTACCCGGCGATGCTCTCGCTGATCGCCGCCGGGCGGCTGCGCCCGGAGCTGCTGGTCACCCGGGAGCTCGCGCTCGACGAGGCGGGCGCCGCGCTGCGCACGGTCGGCCGCGAGCCCGGGATCGCGGTCGTCACGTCGTTCTGAGACGAGCGGTCAGCTCGTCGGAACGGTCGTGTCCGGCACCGTGGGGCTCGGCACCGGGGCGGTGGTCGTGGTGGCGGGCGCCGGCGTCGTGGTGGCCCGGGCGCGGGAGGACGGCGTCGTCGTCCCGGTCGTGGCGGAGTCCGACGACTCGCCCGCGCTGCTGCTCTCCTCCGGCGCCGGGGACGACGAGCCGCTCTCCTCGCCGGTCGTGGTGGACTCCGGCTCGGTGGTGGCCGGCGCCTCGTCCCGCGTGGTCACCGGGGACACGTTGCCGGGCGTCGTCCCGGCCGTCGTCCCGGTCGGGGGCGGCGGGACGAACAGCAGGCCGGCCAGCACGAACAGCAGACCCAGGATGACGGTCGACGTCCGGGCCCGGCCGACGTGGGACGGCACCGACTGCGGCCAGAGGCGACGGCGCCGGGTGGCGGGGGCGACCGTGACCTGCGGGGAGGTCGTGGCGCGCGGGGACTCGCTGGCGTCGCCGCCGTCGTCGCTGCCGGGTACCGGCGTGCTCACCGGGCCACCACGCTGGTGGCGGGCTCGTCGATGCTGCTCACGTTGATCCCCTCCCGGCGGAAGGCCAGCACGATCCGGGCCCGCAGGTCGCGGCCCACCTCGAACTGCTTGCCGGGCAGGGTGCGCGCGACGACCCGCACGTTGACCTGCTCCAGGCCGAGGCTCTCGACCCCCATCACGCTGGGTGCGTCCAGCAGCAGCGGGTGCAGCTGCGGATCGTCGAAGGCCTGCTGGCCCACCGCCCGCAGGACGTCGTTGACCCGGTTCACGTCCGTGCCGGCCGGCACCGGGACGTCGATGACCGCGCGGGCCCAGTCGCGGGAGAGGTTCACCACCTTGACGATCTGCCCGTTCGGCACGGTCACCACCTCGCCGTTCGCCGAGCGCATCCGGGTGATCCGCAGGTTGACGTCCTCCACCGTGCCGGTGGCCGGGTCCCCGCCGCCGACCACCTGGATGGACACCACGTCGCCGAAGCCGTACTGCCGTTCGGTGATCAGGAAGAACCCGGCCAGCACGTCCCCGACGATCCGCTGCGCGCCGAAACCGAGCCCGACGCCGAGCACGGTGGCCGGGGCGACCAGGCCGGTCACCGGGATGCCGATCCAGTCCAGCAGCAGGAACACCGCGCTGGTGTAGATCAGCACCACCGCGACCCAGGTCAGCACCTGGGTGAGCGAGTGCCGGTGCTTGGCCGCCTCGGAGCGGACCAGCGCGTCGGAGTCGGTGGCCTTCTCGTCGATCCGGGTGGTGATCTTGTTGCCCAGCCAGCTGGCGAAGCGGGCCAGCAGCACCGCGCCCAGGATGATCAGGACGACGCCCAGGCCCCGGCCGCGCAGCCAGGCGACGAGGTCGGTCACGGGAGGAAGCGCGAGGACGTCCATCGCCGACCAGTGTCGCGCGGCGGCGGGTCGGAGCTCCGTTCGGGTCCCGCACCTGGCGAGCGCCACTGGGACCTTGGTCCCGATCCGGGCGGGGATCCGGCGCGCCGGTTCCATTCGCGGCGCGGCCGACCGATAGAGCCCCACGAGGACCCGCAGTCCTCTTCGACCCGAGGAGCTCGACGATGGCCCGCTCAGTGACCGCCCGCACCACTCCCGAGACCGCGGCGGGCGCCGGCCGCACGCTGGGATGGGCCGCCGACCGGCCCGTCGCGGTGAAGATCGGCGTCACCGTCGGCCTGCTCGGCGTGGTGTCCCTCGGGCTCACCGCGCTGGCCAGCAGCAGCATGTCCCGGCTCAGCGCGGACGAGCAGGCCCTGTACAGCCAGAGCGTGGAGCCGCTGACCGACCTCTCCGGGATCCAGCGCTCCTACCAGGGGGACCGGGCCCGCTACATCAGCTACCCGATGCTGGACGACCCGAGCCGCCGGGCGCTCAGCACGGAACTCGCCGAGCGGCAGCAGACGCTGCAGCAGCAGCTGGCCGAGTACCGGCCGCTGGCCACCACCCCGCAGGCTTTCGCCACGCTCACCAGCGACCTCGACGCCTGGTACTCGGTGGCCACCCAGCAGCTGGTCCCGGCAGCGGACGCGGCGACCGCGGCGGCTGCGACTACCGCGGGCACGGGGAAGCCCACCGCCGCGGCCGCCGCCGCCGCCGCAGCGGCTCAGGCGAACGCGGCGGAGGCGGCCGTCGGGTCGATCATCACCGGACCGCTGCAGGCCGCCACGGACACGCTGATGGATCAGCTGCAGGCCGAGCTGGACACCCAGACCGCCGAGGCATCGGCGGTGAAGGACGCCGGTGCGGCGAAGGCGGCCGGCGCCCAGCGCAACCTGTGGCTCATGGTCGGCGTCAGCCTGCTCGTCACCGGCGCGCTGGCCGTCTGGGTGATCCGGCAGATCACCGGAACCGTGGCCACGGTGGGCCGGACGGTGACGGCGATGGCCACCGGCGACCTCACCGTGGTGCCCGAGGTCCGGTCACGGGACGAGCTGGGCCGGATGGCGGCGTCGTTGGCGGCCGCGCAGGAGCATCTGCGGTCGGTGCTGTCGGCGGTGGCGTCCTCGGCGGATGCGGTGGCCGCGTCGTCGGAGGAGTTGTCGGCGTCGTCGGGGCAGATCTCGGCGTCGGCGGAGGAGACGGCGGCGCAGTCGGGGGTGGTGTCGGCGGCGGCGGAGGAGGTCAGCCGGAACGTGGCGACGGTGGCGGCGGGGGCCGAGCAG
>JAICZD010000229.1 GCA_025933855.1 Modestobacter sp.
GGGCGTCGGGGCGGCGGGCGCGGTGGTGGGGGCGGCCGCGCCGCTGGGGGTCGCCGCGCCGTCCGTGGGGGTGGCGCCGCCCGCGTCGGTCGGCGCCGCGGACTCCGGTGCGGCCGGGGTCGCGGCGGCCGCCTGGATGACGGGCCGGAACCGCAGCTGCGCGGTGGCGCCGAGCTCGCGGGCCCGCTCACCGTTGTCGCCGGGCACGGAGATGACGATGTTGCTGTCGCCCTCGGTGACCACCTCGGCCTCGGCGACACCGAGCCCGTTGACCCGCTGCTCGATGATCCGGCGGGCCAGCTCGAGGTCGTCCCGGTCGGGGGCCTGGCCGCCCGGGGTGCGGGCGGTCAGCGTGACGGTCGTTCCGCCCTGCAGGTCCAGGCCCAGCTGCGGCGTGCGCTGGTCACCGGTGAGGAAGATCAGCGCGTACATCACCGCGATGATGAGCACGAAGGCGCCGAAGTAGCGCCGCGCGGGGAGTTGGCGGGCAGCCATGGCCGGGATCCCGGGTCAGCGGGTGCGGTCGGTGGGGTCACCGTCGCCGTCGACGTACCCGGTGGCGCCGCCGGCGCCGGGGGTGTCCCCGGGGACCGCGCCGCCCACGGCCGGCCGGCGGATCTCCATGATCGCCGGACGGGCGAAGGTGGCGACCACACCGGGAGCGATCTCCACGTCGACGGTGCCGTCACCCAGGCGCGCCACCGTGCCGTGCAGACCGCTGGTGAGCATCACGGGGGTGCCGACGGTCAGCGACTCCTGCATCGCCTGCGCCTTCGCCTGCATGTTCTTGCGCTGGCGCGCCGGGAGCACGATCAGCACGACGAGTGCCACGGCGAGCAGGATGAACGGGAAGAGCGATTCCACGACTGGTGAGCCTCTCTACCGCGACGGCATCGCGCGGTGGGTGCGGCCCGGATGTCGGGCCGCTCGGGTACATCGACGCCGGCGCGCGGGCGCCGGGGCGGTGCGCGCCCCGGAGCGAGTTCCGGTTGCGCGCCGGCGCAGGTCAGTCTAGGCGTCGAACAGCGTCTGTGACGAAGCCCCGGGCGACGGCGGGTCGGCCGTGCCCCCACCGAGGGGGAGCCCACCACGGGGCAGGGCGTGCCCGAGGTGCCGGAAGGCCGCTTCCGTGGCGACCCGGCCGCGCGAGGTCCGGGCCAGCAGTCCGGCGCGCACCAGGAACGGTTCGCAGACCTCCTCCACGGTGTGCGGTTCCTCCCCCACCGCGACCGCGAGCGTGGCGACGCCGACCGGCCCCCCACCGAACCTGCTGACCAGGGCCTCCAGGACGGCGCGGTCCAGCCGGTCCAGCCCCAGGTCGTCGACGTCGTAGAGGGCCAGCGCGGCCTGCGCGACCGGCCGGGTGACCCGGCCGTCGGCCCGCACCTCGGCGTAGTCGCGGACCCGGCGCAGCAGCCGGTTGGCGATCCGCGGGGTCCCCCGCGAGCGCCAGGCGATCTCCGCGGACCCCTCGTCGGTCAGCTCGACGCCCAGCAGGTCGGCGCTGCGGGCCAACACCCGCTGCAGCTCGGCGGGCTCGTAGAACTCCATCTGACCGACGAAGCCGAACCGGTCCCGCAGCGGCCCGGTCAGCAGCCCGGCCCGGGTCGTTGCCCCCACCAGGGTGAACGGGTTGATCTCCAGCGGGATGGCGGTCGCGCCGGGGCCCTTGCCGACCACCACGTCGACCCGGAAGTCCTCCATCGCCATGTACAGCAGTTCCTCGGCCGGCCGGGCGATCCGGTGGATCTCGTCGATGAACAGCACGTCGCCGTGCCCGAGGTTGGACAGCATCGCCGCCAGGTCGCCGGAGCGCTCGATCGCCGGCCCGGAGGTGATCTTGACCGCGGTGCCCAGCTCGGAACCGATGATCAGGGCCAGGCTGGTCTTGCCCAGCCCCGGCGGCCCGGACAGCAGCACGTGGTCCGGGGGCCGGCCGCGCCGCTTGGCCCCCTCCAGCACCAGGTCCAGCTGGCGGGCCACCTTGGGCTGGCCGATGAACTCCGCCAGCGAGTGCGGGCGGAGTGCGGACTCGACGACCCGCTCCTCGTCGCCCGCCTGCGGCGACACCGGGTCGTCGTCCCGGACTCGCCCGGGCCCGGCGCCGGCCGCCGGCAGGCCGCGGTCGAAGGGCGAGGTCATGACGTCACCTCGCCGCTCATGACCGGCCCAGCAGCTGCAGTGCCTGCCGCAGCAGGACGGCGACGTCGACCCGCCCGGTGGCGGCCTGCTGCTCCTCGGCCACCGGGCCGAGGGTGGTGAGCACCGGGTCGGCCTCCCGGTTGCTCCAGCCCAGCTGCAGCAGCGCGGCGGCGAGCTGGTCGCGCCACGGCGCCACCGGCGTCAGCGGTCCCGCGCCCGCGGGCAGGGCGCCCGGCGCGGCGTCCAGCGACGTGTCGGTGCTGGTCACGCCCAGCCGGTCGCGCAGCTCCAGCACCAGCCGTTCGGCGCCCTTCTTGCCGATCCCGGGAACCTGCATGAGCGCCTTGAGATCACCCATGGAGACCGCGCGGCGCACCTCGCGGGGCGGGTGGATGGCCAGCACCGCCTGCGCCAGCCGCGGGCCCACGCCGTTGGCGGTCTGCAGCAGCTCGAACAGCTGCCGCTCGTCGTCGTCGGCGAAGCCGTAGAGGGTGAGGGAGTCCTCGCGGACCACGAGGCTGGTGGACAGCCGGGCCTGCTCCCCCACCTGCAGGCGGGCGATCGTGCCGGGGGTGCACTGCACCGACAGGCCCACACCCCCGACCTCGACGACGGCGCCGTCGGGTGAGACGGCCGCCACCCGGCCGTGCACGCTGGCGATCACCGGGACACCCCGGTCCAGCGGGCGGGACGGCCGGCGCTGCCAACGCCGGCTCCGGCCGCCAGCGCGGCCACCCGCAGGCGGTCCTGCGCCGGCGCGCGCCAGACGTGGCAGACGGCCAGCGCCAGGGCGTCGGCCGCGTCGGCGGGCTTGGGCGGAGCCGCCAGCCCGAGCACCCGGGTGACCATCTGGGTGACCTGCTCCTTGTCTGCCCGGCCGCTGCCGGAGATGGCGGCCTTGACCTCGCTGGGCGTGTGCCAGGCCACCGGCAGCCCGGCCTGGGCGGCGGCCAGGGCGGCGACCCCGGCGGCCTGCGCGGTGCCCGTCGCCGTGCCCTTGTTGTTCTGCGTGAAGACCCGCTCGATGGCCACCGCCGCCGGCCGGTGCTCGCGCAGCAGCGCCGCCACCGCAGTGTGCACTTCCAGCAGCCGCAGCTCGAGATCGAGGTCCGGTGAGCTGCGCACCACCCCGACCCCGACGGCGGTGGGACGGGCGCCGGGCCGGCCGTCGACCACTCCCCAGCCGCACCGGGTCAGCCCCGGGTCGATGCCGAGCACCCGCATGACATCTCCTCCGCTGGGCGAACGTGTGTTCGACCTACGCTAACCGCCCGGTGGGCTTCCGCGCCGGTGACACGCCCGCGCCCGGCCGGGACGGGCGCATCAGCGGACACCGATCGCGATCACCGGCGTCGCGGCCGGATCCAGCCAGCGCAGCAGGGTGCGCAGCGTGCTCCGGTCGACGGCGACGCAGCCGGCCGTCGGCGCGCCGTCGGAGACGTGCAGGAAGAACGCCGACCCGGCGCCCGGCGTCCCACCGCGGTTGTAGTCGATGACCACCGCGTGGTCGTAGACGGGACCGGCGGCGGCGAGGTCCTCCCCGGCCGCCTCGTCGAAGTCGCAGCTGCCCGGCGCGCACCGGGCGTAGCGGTTGTACCGGGGGCTGGCCGGGTCGGAGACCCACCAGTCGTCGCCGTCCACGACCCGGTAGGGCAGGGCCGTCCCCGGGTCTCCCGCCCGGCCGAAGGCCTCGGTGAGCCCGAAGGTGCCGGCCGGGGTCCTGGTCGACGTCTCGCTGGCGCGACCGATCCCGGCCGAGCCGACCCGGGCGGCCACCGGACCGAGGACCGCGGTCCACCCGCCGTCGGCACCCAGTTGCCAGGCGGTGAGCTGCGCCCGGGTGGCCGAGGAGGACGGCGCGACGACGGTCACCACCTGCGAGCCGGGCGGCGACAGGTCCAGCGGCAGCGCCTGCTGCCGCGGCGCGGCGACCTCGGTGGGAGGTGCGGACGGCGGGCCGGTCCCGTCCGGGGGCTGCACGCGCGGCGGGGCGGCTGCCGGGGTCGGGGTGACGGCGTCGGCGGTGCTCGCCGGGGGGCCGGGTGCGGCCGCCGTCGGACGCGGCACGGCACCGACGCCCGGGCGCCGCGCCACCGGCTCGGCCACCACCGGCTGCGCGGCGGTCAGCAGCCGGCCCGCCGAGCTGATGGTCTCCGGTTCCGCCGCACCGGGAGCCAGCCGGGCCAGCGCGGGGCCGCTCGCGCCGACGACGGCGACCAGCACAGCGGCGACCAGCAGCAGCCGCCGCAGGCGGCGGGACCAGGGACGGCGACCGGGCCCGCCTGGCATGGCCACCCCCGCCGTCGCGGCCGTGCCCGGTGCCCGGCCGCCCGGACGTTAGCCAGGCGGTACGCGGCGGGACGAGCACCGCGGGCGCGTCGCGGGGCGGGTGGGACAGGAGCGTCCTGCCGAGGCCAGCGGGGCGAAGGGCGCCCGCCCACGAGCCCGTCGCGAGCCCAGGCCACGACCGGAGTGGAAGGACCCCCTCCCACGAGCCCTTCGCGAGCTCAGGCCACGACCGGAGGGGGCCGCTAGGCGTCGATATCACCGGACGCCCTCCGGCCGAGGTCCTCTTTCAGGCGTCGATCTTCTCCATGACCTCGTCGGACACGTCGTAGTTCGCGTAGACGTTCTGCACGTCGTCGCAGTCCTCGAGCGCGTCGATCAGCCGGAACACCCGGCCCGCGGCGTCCGCGTCGAGCTCGACCTGAACGCTGGGCACGAACCCGGCCTCCGCCGAGTCGTACTCGATGCCGGCCTCCTGCAGGGCGGTGCGGACGGCGACCAGGTCGGTCGGCTCGCAGACCACCTCGAAGGTGTCCCCCATGTCCCGGACCTCCTCCGCGCCGGCGTCCAGGACCGCCATCAGCACGTCGTCCTCGGTGGTGCCCGCCCGCGGCACGACGATGACGCCCTTGCGGGTGAACAGGTAGGACACCGAGCCGGGGTCGGCCATCGA
>JAICZD010000176.1 GCA_025933855.1 Modestobacter sp.
AGCCGCCCGTGCTCTTGTAGGCGAACGGGTCCAGCCAGGTGTCCACCCGGACCCGGACGTGCCCGAAGACCTGGTAGGCGACGAACGCGCCACCGGCGAACAGCAGCAGGCCGATGACCAGCCAGCTGGCCCGCTCGGTGGCGACGTACAGCATCACCACGAAGATCCCGAACAGCAGCAGCGAGCTGCCCAGGTCCCGCTCGAAGACGAGCACCAGGATGGAGGCGACCCAGGCCAGCAGGACCGGCCCCAGGTCGCGGCCGCGCGGCAGCTCCAGCCGCAGCACCCGGCGGCTGGCCAGCGCCAGGACGTCGCGCTTGTCGACCAGGTAGGCGGCGAAGAACACGATCAGGCAGATCTTGGCGAACTCGCCGGGCTGGATGGAGAACCCGGCCACCCGGATCCACAGCTTCGCGCCGTAGACCTCGGAGATGGACGCCGGCAGCACCGCCGGGATGGCCAGCAGCACCAGGCCGACCAGAGCCAGCGTGTAGGCGAACCGGGACAGCAGCCGGTGGTCGCGGACGACGATCAGGACGGCGACGAACAGTGCCATCCCGACGGTGGCCCACAGCAGCTGGATCGGGGCGTCCTCGCCGGTCGCCTGGCCGCCGACCTGCTCTCCGGCCAGGTCCAGCCGGTGGATCATCACCAGGCCGAGGCCCACCAGCACCGCGACGCAGGGCAGCAGCAGCGGGTCGGCGTAGGCGGCCCAGCGGCGGACGACGAGGTGCGCGACCACCCACAGCGCGGTGAACCAGGTGCCGAAGGTGGCCAGCTCCGGGCTGAGCGACCCGCTGACGGTGAGGTCCACGATGCACTGGGCGGCCAGCGTGATCACGACGGCGAACGCCAGCAGCGCCAGCTCGGTGCCGCGGCGCTTGGGCTGGGCGGTGCCGGCCGGGGGCGTCTTCGGGTCGGTGCCGGGGCCGGTCACTAGTCGGCGTCCCGGCAGTCCACCCCCTCCTCGCCCGTCCGGGTCGGTGGAGAGGAGGTGGTGGGTGCCTCGGTGGTGGGCGCCGTGTCGGTGGTGGGCGCCGCGGGCAGCGGCGGAAAAGCCTCCGACGGCGTGGGGAGCGCGGGGTCGACCGGGGGAACCGGCGCCGCCGTCGCGTCGTCCGTGGTGGTGCTGGGGGCCGTCGTCGTCGGGATCGTTCGGCAGAGCGGCAGCTGCAGGCCGCGCAGGTTGTCCAGGATGCGCTGGGCGTCGTCCCGGTTGTCGGCCGGGATGCCGGCGGTGACCCGGCTGCGGGCGGCCGGGGTGAGGTCGCCGGCCATCATGGAGGTGGCCTGGTCGACCCGGTACAGGTCGACGCCCACGATCGAGGCGTGCAGGCCCTGGAAGACCGTGACCGGCTGCCCGTCGGCGTCCTCCTGCAGCCCCACGAACCAGTGGCCCATCACGAACAAGTAGCCGCCGACCGCGACCACACCGAGGACGACGACCGTGGCCAGCGCCAGCAGGGCGGTCCGCAGCGGACGGCGGCGCCGGGCGGCCGGGGCGTCGGCGGACAGCGCGGAAGCCGGCGGCACGGCCGGCGGGTCGGCCAGGGCGGCGCGGCCGGCGGCCGAGCGCGGATCGACCTCGCGCTGCCCGCGGTTGTTCCCGGCGGCGCCGTCGACGACCGGGTCGATCAGCGACGCGGTGCGGCCGTCGTCCTCGACCACGTCGGCGACGATGCAGGTGATGTTGTCCGGCCCGCCGCTGCGCAGCGCCAGCTCGATCAGCCGGTCGGCGGTGGCCTGCGGATCGGCCTCGGCCATCGCCTGGGCGATGGTCTCGTGGCTGACCACGCCGGACAGGCCGTCGGAGCACAGCAGGTAGCGGTCGCCGGCCCGGGCGTCGCGCATCGACAGGTCCGGCTCGACGTCCTGGCCGTTGAGCGCCCGCAGCAGCAGCGAGCGCTGCGGGTGGCTGTTGGCCTCCTCCTCGGTGATCCGCCCGTCGTCGATCAGCGACTGCACGAAGGTGTCGTCGTGGGTGACCTGGGTGAGGACGCCGTCGCGCATCAGATAGGCGCGCGAGTCGCCGACGTGGCACAGGCCGAGCCGGCCGCCGGCGAACAGGACGGCGGTGAGCGTCGTCCCCATGCCCTCCAGCTGCGGGGACTCGCGGATCACCTCGCGCAGGTGCTCGCTGCCCTCGAACACCGCCTGGCGCAGCGCCTGCAGCAGATCGCCGGACGGCGCGTCGTCGTCCAGGTGCTCGAGCGCGGCGATGACGACCTTGCTGGCCACGTCACCGGCCGCGTGCCCGCCCATGCCGTCGGCGACGGCGAGCAGCCGCGGGCCGGCGTAGACGGAGTCCTGGTTGGTGCCGCGGATGAGGCCGCGGTCCGAGCGCGCCGCGTAGCGCAGGACGAGGGTCATGACCGCAGCTCCAGGACCGTCTGGCCGATCCGGATGGGCTGCCCCGGGGCGACCAGCAGCGGGCCCTGGACGCGCTGCTGGTCCAGGTAGGTGCCGTTGGTGGACCCGAGGTCCTCGACGTACCACTGGCCGCCGCGGTTGGTCAGCCGGGCGTGCCGGGAGCTGGCGAAGTCGTCGGTGAGGACGAGGGTGGAGTCGTCGGCGCGGCCGATCAGGATCGCCTGCTCTCCCAGGGTGATGCGGGTGCCCGACAGCGGGCCCGCGGTGACGACGAGGTGGCGGGGCCCGCGAGCGCCCTTCTTCCGGCCGGTGGCGGCGCGCGGCGGCACCGAGGCCACCCGGCCCGCCCGCCCGCCGAAGAGGTCGGCCCGGACGACCCGGAACGCGGCGAAGATGAACAGCCAGAGCAGCAGCAGGAAACCGAACCGGAAGGCCTGCAGCACGATCTCGGCGGTCACCGGGCCCTGCCCGCGGCGGATGCGCCCGGCACGGCCGCCCCGCTCACGGGCCGTCCTGGCGGTAGACCAGCACCGAGTGCCCGATCCGGATGACGTCCCCGTCGGCGAGGTCCTGCCGGCCGACGCGGCGGCCGTTGACCAGCGTGCCGTTGGTCGAGCCGAGGTCCTCGACGGTGACCGTGCCGTCCTCCAGCTGGACGTCGGCGTGCTTGCGGCTGACGCCGGTGTCGGGCAGCCGGATGTCGGCGTCGGTG
This sequence comes from Modestobacter sp., assembly GCA_025933855.1. Taxonomy (GTDB): domain Bacteria; phylum Actinomycetota; class Actinomycetes; order Mycobacteriales; family Geodermatophilaceae; genus Modestobacter. The sequence continues at coordinate 3,083 of JAICZD010000176.1, forward strand.
CCCCGGCCGAGGATGTTGCTGCCCTGCTCCAGCACGTGCCGGGTGCCGGGCCCGTCGACGACGAGCACGTGGCTGACGCCCGGCCGGCGGCCCGGGCGGCCGACGACGGGTCCGCCCTCGCCGGTGTCGGTGGCGTGGGAGGCGCCGGACTCGGCACGCAGGGAGGGTAGCGGAGGCAACGGAGGAACTGCGCCGGTACCGGCGGACTCGCGCTGCGGTGGGTGGGCGCTGTCGCCGACGTGCGAGGCGACCTCGAAGACGCCGGTGCGGAGGTCGTCGTCGCGCTGGAGCTGCACCTCGATGTCACCGAAGGTCTGGTAGCCCTCGCTGTGGATGTGCTCGGCGACCATGTCGGCGAGCTCGCCGGCCAGCTGCTCGGACCACTCGGCGAGGTTGTCGTAGTCCACCGGCCCCAGGGTCACGACGTACACGTTCGGGGCCAGCACCCGGCCACCGCCCAGGACCGAGCGCTGCTCGGTCGCCTCGCGCTGCAGGGCGTGCGCGATCTCGGCCGGGTGGACCTTCCCCTTGAACACCCGCGCGAAGGCCAGACCGACCATGCCCTCGAGGCGTCGCTCGAAGCGCTGCAGAACACCCACAGTCGCTCCCTTACGCTCGGCTGACCTCCTACTGCCCCGAGCGCCGATCGTAACCGGGGCAGGTGTCCCGGACCGGGCGGGAAGCGCGGGACGCCCCGGACGAATTCGACTACGGAGCGCGGCGGCCCTGTCTACCAGGAGGAGGGGCGGCTGTGCCCGGCGGCGCGCGGTGCCGGTGGCGGGGCCGGTCGCCGGAGCGCCCGCGGCGGGCTGCTACTGTCCTTCCTCGCCAGGGCAAGTGGCGGAATGGCAGACGCGCACGGTTCAGGTCCGTGTGTCCGAGAGGACGTGGGGGTTCAACTCCCCCCTTGCCCACACTCACTGCTCGACTCGACACCGCCAGCCGGTCGCCGGCGCGCAGCGGCACATCACCGGACTGGTGCCGACGGACCGGCCGCAACGTTGACGCGTATCCGTCGAACGGCGGTCCGGGCGATGACGGTGCCGCTCGACCCCCCGACAGGGGGTACACCCGGGCGCTGGGCCTGCCTGCTGTCGTCCGGGTGTCAGCCGGAAAGGCATCCTGCGCCCGGCTTTTCCGCGCCGGCGCATCAAGGGGTCGTCAAGACTTCAGCGGATGACGTCAGTGAAGCACCAAGATCACCATGTTCGGCGCAGTCGCCGACCGAGCCTGCGAGCCCCGGACTCTCAGGAGTGGTGATGCTGCACAGCCCCAAGCGGTTGTTCGTCGGACGGGCGTTGCGCACCGACCGGCTCGGCGAGACGCTGCTGCCCAAGCGGCTGGCGCTGCCGGTGTTCTGCTCGGACCCGCTGAGCTCGGTGGCGTACGCGACCGAGCAGATCGTCCTGGTCCTCGGGCTCGGCGGGCTGGGCATGCTGCGGCTGACCCCGTGGCTGGCCCTTGCCGTCGTCGCCCTCCTGGCGATCGTCGTGGCGTCCTACCGGCAGACCTGCCACGCCTACCCCAACGGCGGTGGGGCCTACGCAGTCAGCCGGGACAACCTGGGCGTGCGCGCCGGCCTTGTCGCGGCCAGCGCACTTCTTGTCGACTACGTGCTCACCGTGGCCGTCTCCGTAGTCGCGGGGGTCGCGGCGATCACGTCGGCGGTACCGGCGCTGGCCCCGCATGCGGTCGGCCTGTCACTGGTGTCCGTGGTGCTGCTGACGGTCGTGAATCTGCGCGGGGTGAGGGAGTCCGGACGGGCCTTCGCCGTGCCCACGTATGGCTTCGTCGCGATCGTCCTGGTCCTCCTGGCCGTGGCGGGCGTCCGGCTGGCGATGGGCCAGACCATGACTGCAGCGAGCGCCGCCTACGGCCTCGTCCCCGTGCACGGGACGGGCGGGCTGCTCACCTTCTTCCTGGCGCTCCGCGCGTTCGCGAGCGGCTGCACCGCGCTCACGGGCGTTGAGGCGGTCAGCAACGGAGTGCCCAGCTTCGAGGAGCCGAAGGCGCGCAACGCCGCCGCCACCCTGACGATCATGGGCGCGCTGGCGATCACGATGTTCGTCGGGATCACCGCGTTGGCGGTGGCGACGCACGTGCGCATGGCGGAGAACCCCGCGCAGCTGGTCGGGCTGCCCGCCGGGCAGGAGCAACGGACGGCGCTGAGCCAGATCGGCCTGGCGGTCTTCGGCGGCGGGCCGGCCTTCTACCTGCTGCAGGGGTTCACTGCGGCGATCCTGATCCTGGCGGCGAACACCGCGTACAACGGCTTCCCGGTCCTCGCCTCGCTGCTGGCCCGCGATGGTCACCTGCCCCGGCAACTGGCCCGTCGTGGGGATCGGCTGGTGTTCAGCAACGGCATCGTGCTCCTGGCCGCCGTCGCCGCGGTGCTCGTCGTTGCGTTCGACGCCGACGTCACCCGGCTGATCCAGCTCTACATCATCGGAGTGTTCGTCTCCTTCACCCTCAGCCAGGCCGGCATGGTGCGGCACTGGATCAGGGAACTGCGCAGCCTGCCCGAGACCCGTTCACGGCGCAGGGCGCGCCGCTCGCAGGCCATCAACGCGGCCGGCGCGTCGGCCACCGCGGTCGTCCTGGTTCTCGTCGTGGTCACCAAGTTCACCCACGGTGCCTGGATCGTCGTCATCGCCATGCCGCTCCTGTACGTGCTGATGACGAGGATCCGGCGGCACTACGACACCTCCGACGCCGAGGCCGCCCCGCGGCCCGGCGGCGTGACGCTGCCCAGCCGCGTCCACGCCGTGGTGCCGGTGGTGAAGATCAACGAACCGACTCTGCGCACCCTGGCCTTCGCCCGCGCCATCCACCCCGACGACCTCGTGGCAATCACCGTCCGCGTCGACCCGGTGGAGACCGACCGGCTGTCCACCGAGTGGGCGCGCCGGGACATCCCGGTGGCACTGACGGTGCTGGACAGCCCGTTCCGGGAGATCACCGAGCCGCTGCTGGACCACGTCCGCTCGATCCGCCGCCGCTCTCCGCGCGACGTGGTGTGCGTGTTCGTCCCGGAGTACGTCGTCGGGCATTGGTGGGAGGCGCTGCTGCACAACCAGACCGCGCTGCGGTTGAAGACCCGGCTGCTCTTCCAGCCCGGTGTCATGGTCACCAGCGTCCCTTGGCAGCTGGCCTCGAGCCACGCCGCGATGGACTCCGAGGACCGTGACCCGGTCGGGGTCGGGTAGCCGCGCGGCTCTCACTGCACCAGCGGATCCGGCGGTGGGACGCTCATCCTCGTGACCGGAGCCGGCGCTCCTGCTCCCGGGCCGGTCGGCGTGCTGCCGGCCGGTTTCACCGGCCTGGGCCACCGCCGGCACGGCGCCGGTGCCGCGCTGCTCGGCGCGGGGCTCCTCGTCCTCGTGGTGGCCCGCGAGCCGGCGCGGCGCCTGGACTACGCCGTGCCCGTGCTGCTCGTGCTCGCGCTGGTCGTCGCCGCGGCGCTGCTCGGCGGGATGTTGATCGCACTGCCCGGCGCGGTGGCCGGGGCGCTGCTGCTCAACTGGTTCCTCACCCCGCCGTACGGAACGCTGCTCATCGAATCCGCCGAGCAGGTCGTCGTCCTGACCGTGTACCTCGGGGTGGCCGTCGCGGTCAGCTGGGTGGTCGATCTCACCGCGCGGCGCACCGCCGAGGCGGCCCGGGCCCGGGCCGAGGCCGAGGCGCTGTCCGAACTGGCCGGAGCCGCGCTCGCCGAGCACCAGTCCCTTGCCGGCCTGCTGGCCCAGGCGCGGCAGGTGTTCGGCATGCGCGAGGCAGCCCTGCTCGAACGCGAC
>JAICZD010000197.1 GCA_025933855.1 Modestobacter sp.
GAACGCCCCGGTCGAGGTCGAGCTGACCGTCGAGCTCCGGTGAGCTCCCCGGCTGTGCCGCGGCAGGCCGCCACGGTGCTGCTGCTCCGGGACGGCGCAGCGGGGCTCGAGGTCTATCTGCAGCGCCGGACCAGGGGCATGCCGTTCGCCGGCGGCATGACCGCCTACCTCGGGGGCGGCGTCGACGAGCGCGACGGCGACACGGCGATCGCCTGGGCGGGACCGTCGCCGGAGCAGTGGGCCGCGGCCTTCGGCTGCGACGAGCGGACCGCCCGCGAGCTGGTCTGCGCCGCCGTCCGGGAGGCGTTCGAGGAGGCCGGTGTGCTGCTCGCGGGCCCCGCCGGTGCCGACGGCGTGGTGCCGGACGTGTCCGGTGACGACTGGGAGGAGCAGCGGGTCGCGCTGATGCGGCGGGAGCTCTCGCTGGCCCAGCTGCTGGCCGACCGCGACCTCGCCGTCCGCTCGGACCTGCTGCGCCCGTTCGCGCACTGGATCACCCCGCCGGTCGAGCCCCGGCGCTATGACACGAAGTTCTTCGCCGCCGCGCTGCCGGCGGGCCAGGAGGCGCGGCACGTCTCCGGTGAGGCCGACGAGGTGTGCTGGCTGACGCCCTCGGCGGCGCTGGCCGAGATGCGGGCCGGGACCCGGCCGATGATGCCGCCGACCATCCACACGCTGGGCCAGATCGAGCCGTTCCCCGACGTCGCCGCCGCGCTGGCCGGGTCACCGCCCGAGCCGCTGCAGCCGATCAGCCCGACGTTCGAGGAGACGCCCGACGGCATGTGGGCCGTGCTCCCCGACGGCACGCGGATCAGATTGGTCGTCCCGCTCCCGGCCTAGACACGGCGAGATCGGCGATCTTGCACGTTGTGAGCCCTCAAAGCGTGCGAGGTCGCCGATCTCGACGGGAAGAACCGGGTTACCTCGCGCGGCGGCGGAGGCGGTCCTCGTCGAGGATGACCACCGACTTGCCTTGCAGCTGCAGCCAGCCGCGGTGCACGAAGTCGGCCAGGGCCTTGTTCACCGTCTCGCGGGAGGCGCCGACGAGCTGGGCGAGCTCCTCCTGGGTCAGGTCGTGCTTGACCCGCAGGCCGTCGCTCTCCCGGCTGCCGAACCGGTCGGCCATCTGCAGCAGCGCCTTGGCCACCCGGCCCGGGACGTCGGTGAAGATGAGGTCGGCGACCGAGTCGTTGGTGCGGCGCAGCCGGCGGGCGAGCACCTGCAGCAGCCGCTCACCCACCTCGGGGTGGGCGTCGATCCACGGGCGCAGCATCGCCTGCGGCATCTTGGCCATCCGCACGTCGGTGACCGCCGTCGCCGTGGCGGTGCGCGGGCCCGGGTCGAACACGGACAGCTCACCGAACTGGTCGGAGGGACCCATCACGGCCAGCACGTTCTCCCGGCCGTCCGGGGCGCGGCGGGACAGCTTGATCTTGCCGGAGAGGACGACGTAGAGGCTGTCGCCCGGCTCGCCCTCGTTGAACACGACCCGGCCGCGCGGCAGTGTCACCGTCTCCAGCGAGCTCGCCACCGGCTCGACGGACTCCTCCGACAACCCCTGGAAGAGCCCGGACTGGGCAAGGACCTCGTCCACGTGCACCTCTCGCAACGTCCTCACGGGTGCGGTGGCGACCCGTGTCACGGGGAGTCTAGGGCCTGTGGGGATCCTCACCACTGCGGAACGTCACCACGGTGCCCACTCTGAGTGGAACCCCCTGGCTGATGCGTCGCCCGGCCGCGCAGCGGGACGTTCAGTCGAGGTCGGACCCCGCCCGCACGTGGCCGCGATCGGTGACCGCACGCCGGGCGGTGGACACCGCCGGGCGGTGCCGCCGGCGACGCCAGCGGGACATCGCGCGGCGGATCCCGGAGTGCGCCAGGTCGCCGACCTCGCCCGGGGTGGCGCTGCCGAGGAACTCCTCCACCTCCCGCTGGGACGTCGGTCGCCGCAGCGGTTCCTCCACGCGCTCCATGATCAGCAGGAAGGCGATCAGCAGCGGGGGGAACAGGATGACGATGAGGGCGACCACGCAACACCTCCTCGGCGACGTCTCCGGTCCGGAACGGCCCGGGGGAAAGACAGCGTCGTCCAGCGGTCGAGGCCCGTCCGGCGCGGAGCCGGGCGAGCGCACCGCTGTCGAGTATGACCGGTCCATGCCCACCCGCAGCCCGGCCTACCCTCATCGCGTGTCCCAGCCCGTTCTCCAGCCGGACTACGCGCGCCCGGTCAAGGCCCGCCGGCCGGCGCGCGCGGCCCGCCTCGGCGTCCCGCCCTACGACCCCGACGAGACCCCGCTGGCCCGCACCCGGCGGGCCCGGCGGATGGCCCGCGAGCTGGCGGTCATCCACCCCGACGCGCACTGCGAGCTGGACTTCACCACCCCGCTGGAGCTGCTGGTGGCCACCGTCCTGTCGGCGCAGACCACCGACAAGATGGTCAACAAGGTGACCCCGGTGCTGTTCGCGCGGTACCCGGACGCCGCCGCGTACGCCGGCGCCGACCGGGCCGAGCTCGAGGAGCTGCTCAAGCCCACCGGCTTCTTCCGGGCCAAGGCGAACTCGGTGATCGGGCTGGGCCGGGCGCTGGTCGAGCGGTTCGACGGTGAGGTCCCCGGCAACCTGGCCGACCTGGTCACGCTGCCCGGCGTCGGGCGCAAGACGGCGAACGTCGTCCTGGGCAACGCCTTCGGCGTGCCGGGGCTCACGGTGGACACCCACTTCGGCCGGCTGGTCCGGCGGTTCGGGTGGACGGCGGAGGAGGACCCGGTGAAGGTCGAGAGCGAGATCGCCGTCCTCGTGCCGAAGAAGGAGTGGACCGACTTCTCGCACCGGGTGATCTTCCACGGCCGCCGGGTCTGCCACGCGAAGAAGCCCGCCTGCGGCGCGTGCGGGCTGGCCGCCTGGTGCCCGTCGTTCGGCATCGGCCCGCTCGACCCGGAGCTCGCCGCCCGGCTGGTCAAGACCCCCGCCGCGTCGGACACCGAGTGACCCGCCGCTACCGGGTGGCCACCCTGCTGGCAGTTGCCGTGCTCGCGGCCGGCTGCTCGGCCGGTACGGACGACGCGACGGCCGCGCCCTCCACCAGCAGCGACGACCTCGCCCACGCCGACACCGAACTGAGCCCCTGCCCGCCGCAGACCGACCGGCCGGCCGCGCCCAGCGACCTGCCCGCGCTGACGTTCGACTGCTTCACCGGCGGGTCACTGGACCTGGGCCGGGCCCCCGGGGTGCCGACCGTGCTCAACCTGTGGGCCAGCTGGTGCCCGCCCTGCCGGGAGGAGCTGCCGGTCGTGCAGCAGCTCGCCACCGCCGCCGGCGACCGGCTGCGGGTGCTCGGCGTGGTCAGCAAGGACGGCGTCGGACAGGCGACGTCCTTCGCGCAGGACGCCCGGGCCACCTTTCCCAGTGCCTACGACGCGGACGGCGCGCTGATGGACGCCCTACGGCTGCGCGGGTTGCCCTACACCTACTTCCTCGCCGCCGACGGGTCGGTGGCGTACGTGCAGGTCGGGCCGGTCGACTCCCTGACGGACTTCGAGCAGCTGGTCGCCCAGCACCTGGGGGTGCAACTGTGAGCGACGCGCCCGCCGAGCTGCCGGCGGATCTCCCCGAGCACCTGCAGCGGCTCATCGCCGCCGCCGGGGACCTGCCGCTGCCGCGCCGGCACGGCCGTCCCAGCCCCAGCGCGCGCCGATCGGCGGTGCTCATCCTCTTCGGCGAGGGTCCGGCCGGGCCGGACGTGCTGCTCATCGAGAAGTCGCACCGCCTGCGCAGCCATGCCGGCCAGCCGGCGTTCCCGGGCGGCGGCGCGGATCCGGGGGAGGACTACCCGGTGGGGACGGCGCTGCGCGAGGCGTACGAGGAGGCCGGCGTCGATCCGGCCGGCGTGCGGGTGCTCGCGACGCTGCCCGAGCTGTTCCTGGGCCCGTCGGACAACCTCGTCGTCCCGGTGATCGGCTGGTGGGACGACCCGCGGGAGGTCACCACCGGCGACCCCCGGGAGGTGGCCCGGGTCGCCCGGGTGCCGCTGACCGACCTGGTGGAACCGGCCAACCGGTTCCAGGTGCGGCACCCCTCGGGCTACATCGGACCGGCGTTCGGCGTCGCCGGCATGGTCGTGTGGGGCTTCACGGCCGGCCTGCTGGACGCCGTCCTGGAGGCCGCCGGTCTCAGCCGGCCGTGGAACCCCGCCGACGTCCGCCCGCTCGCCGTGCCGGTCCCCGGACCGGCGCAGGACGGTCGCACGCCGGGCGAGGAGACGGGGGAGGAGGACGACCCGCTGGACAGCGACGACGCCGACAGCGCCGCGCCGACGGTCGCCGAGGACGCCGACTCCACAGCTCCGCCGCGTACCGTTCCGGGGCGATGAGGCGCCCCACAGCACAACCCGTGCCGTTCCGCCCGGCATCGGAGGTGGGTCGATGAGCACTAGGTTTCGGGGCCTGCGGGCGGTTCCCGGCCGGTGGGCGCCCGGCGGGGCCGTGCTGCTGTCCGGTCTGCTGGTGGTCCTCGGTTCAGTCGCCGGCTGCGGCAGCAGCGAGCCGGCCGTCCCCCAGGCGACCCGGACGGCGGGCGCCGCGGTGGGCACCGTCAGCGCGGCTCCGGACGGCGTCCAGGAGGTCACCCTGGAGACCGGGGACGACTACGTCTTCACCCCGGCGACGTTCACCGTCGCCCCGGGCCGGGTGCGGGTGACCGTCCGCAACCTCGCCACGCGGCTCACCCACAACTTCGTCTTCCCCCGCGGCACCGGCCCGGCGGAGATCTCCGAGTCGATCCCGGCGCTGGCGCCCGGCGACTCCGACACCATCGAGTTCACCGTGACGGCTACCGGCGACTACCGGTTCGAGTGCAGCTTCCACGCCGCCCTCGGTCAGGTCGGCACGATGACGGTGAGCGGGCCATGACCGCGGGCGCGTCGCCGGGAGCGCCGGCGACCGAGGAACGGACCGGGTCCGGGAACGAGCGGGGGGCATAGCGGTGTCTCTCGTCGACCTGGCACTCATCGTGCTGGCGTTGCTGTTCGCCCTGTCGGGCTTCCGGCAGGGGCTGATCGTCTCCGCGGCCTCGTTCGTCGGCTTCTTCGGCGGCGCGGTGCTCGGCGCCCAGCTGTCCGGCCCGCTGGCCGACGACCTGGCCGGCACCACGGTGACCCGGGTCTTCGTGGCCCTGGTCGTGGTGCTCGCGGGGGCGCTGCTCGGGCAGTTGCTGGCCGGGATCGTCGGGCGGGCCATCCGCAAGCGGGTCACCTGGGAGCCGGCCAAGATCGTCGACGCGGTCGCCGGGGCGGTGGTGTCCGCCCTCGCCGTCCTGCTGGTCGCCTGGATGGTCGCCACCCCGCTGGCCTCCTCGCCGTTCCCGCAGGTGGCCGGGCAGGTGCGGCAGTCCTCGCTGGTGCAGGCGGTGAACCGGGGCGTGCCGCCCGGCGTCCGGTCGCTCTACGACTCGCTGCGCGAGGCCATCGACCGGCGCGGCCTGCCCGACGTGCTGGATCCACTGACGCCGACCGAGGCCCGCAACGTGCCGGCACCGGACCAGTCGCTGCTGACCAGCCCGGTGGTGGAGCAGGTCGAGGGGTCGGTCGTGCAGATCCGCGGCATCGCCATCTCCTGCTCGCGGCAGATCGACGGGTCCGGTTTCGTGTACGCCCCGGAGCGGGTGATGACCAACGCGCACGTGCTGGCCGGGGTCGGTGAACCCGTGGTCACCGCGGAGGGGGAGACCTACGACGCGACGCCGGTCTACGTCGACGCCGACACCGACATCGCCGTGCTCGCGGTGCCCGGGCTGCCGCAGGTGCCGCTGACCTTCGCCGCCGCGCCGGTCGACTCCGGTGCCGACTCCATCGTCATGGGATACCCCGGCGGCGGTGGGCTCTACGTCGGGCCGGCCCGGGTCCGTGACCGGGGGGAGATCAGCGGCCCGGACTTCCGCTCCACGCACACCGTGCGGCGCGACGTCTACGCGCTGTTCGGCCAGGTCCGGGCGGGGAACTCCGGTGGGCCGCTGCTGTCCACCGACGGCACGGTGCTCGGCGTGGTCTTCGCCTCCGCGATCGACGACCCGGACACCGGTTACGCGCTCACCGCGGCCGAGGTCAGCGACGCCGTCCAGCGGGGCAGGACCGCGCAGGCCGCCGTCGACACCGGCCCCTGCGAGTAGAAGGACCCTCGTGCCCCCCGACCCTCGCTCCGCTCGGGCCGGGCCCCTGCACGAGGGCCGCTCCAGCACGTCACCAGGCTCGCGGCGGGACGCTGCAGCGGGGCCATGCTCGGCGTGGGTTCCGGCACGAGGGCCGCTCCAGCACGTCA
>JAICZD010000158.1 GCA_025933855.1 Modestobacter sp.
CAGCGCGGCGGTCAGCACCCGCGCCGCCGCGGCGAGCGCCTCGTCGGCGGAGGCCGCCACCCGTCCCGTGGCGGCCTGGCGGTCGGCCAGGTCGGCGCGCTGGTCGGGGGCCATCGCGGCGGTCGGTTGCCGGAGGTCGGGCACCGGGCGCCCGGCGGCATCGAGCCCCAGGCTCACGCTCGCGGCGACCGCCAGCGCCCATTCGGCCTGGTGCTGGGCTGCGGCGGCCTCGGTGACCAGGCCACCCAGGTGGCCGTGCGCGTCGTCCAGGGCGGTCTGCACGCCGCTGGTCACGGTGGCCAGCTGTTCGGCGGCGGCCGCGGCCGTGCTGCCCGCCGGACCGGACCAGCACTCGGCGGTGCCGAGCTGGCGGCCCAGCGCCTCCAGCCGGATCCGCCACGGCAGCAGTCGCTCGGCGACCAGGCCGAGGGTGCCCACCGCCCCGCGCAGCAACGGCAGGTCCCAGCCGGCCACCTCCTGCACGGTGACGTCGCCGCTCACCGGGCCACCGCCGCCCGGCCGCGCGGGCCGGCGCCGATCCGCTCGGCGATCCCGGCGTCAGCGGCGCGGTAGGCCGCCAGGGCCTGCTCCAGCGTCGCCGCCACGGCCAGCGTGCGGGCGGCCAGCGCGGTCAGCACCGCCGACCACTCGGCGCCCGCCTCCCCCGCGGCCACGCCCACGGCACCGCTGAGCGCGGTCTCCAGCGACCTGCCGGTGGAGGAGCTCAGCTCGGCCTCGCCGCCGAGCTGCCGGCCCAGCACCGTGAGCTCCTCCAGGAGCCCGGCCAGCGCGTCGAGCTGCACCGAGATCAGATGGGACACGCGGCCTCCTGGCGTCGCTGCGGCCCCGGGAGGGGGACCGACGAGGCGACGCTAGGAAGACCGCGGGCCGCTCCGGGCGCCGTCGTCCACAGCCCTGAGGGCCGTCCACAACCGCCGCCCGGAGCTGCCGCTCAGGATCCCCGGGTGCTCAGGACACCCGGGTGCTCAGCCGCGGCTCGGTCGCGTCGTTCTCCCCGCCGACGACCACCGAGCGCCGCTTGCTCACCACGACCGCGCCGACGATCACCAGCACCGCGACGACGGCGATGGCCACCCGCACCGAGGTGTTCTGGTTGTCGCCCACCGACAGCCCGACGACGGCCGGCGCGATGAGCAGTGCCACCAGGTTCATCACCTTGATGAGCGGGTTGATCGCCGGGCCGGCGGTGTCCTTGAACGGGTCGCCGACGGTGTCGCCGATGACGGTGGCGGCGTGCGCCTCGCTGCCCTTGCCGCCGTACTGGCCGTCCTCGACGACCTTCTTGGCGTTGTCCCAGGCGCCGCCGGAGTTGGCCAGGAAGACGGCCATCAGGGTGCCGGTCGCGATCGCGCCGATCAGGTAGGCGGCCAGCGGACCGAAGCCCAGACCGAAGCCGACGGCGACCGGCGCGAGGACGGCGAGCAGGCCGGGGGTGGCCAGCTCCCGCAGCGAGTCCTTGGTGCAGATGTCCACCACGGCGCCGTAATCGGGCCGCTCGCTGTAGTCCATGATCCCCGGGTGCGTGCGGAACTGCTCGCGCACCTCGAACACGACCCGTCCGGCCGCACGGGAGACCGCGCTGATGGCCAGGCCGGAGAAGAAGAACACCACGGCCGCCCCGATGACCGCGCCGACGACGTTGTTCGGGGACACCAGCGTGAGCGCGTCGCCCAGGCTGGCGCCGGCCTTGTCCAGCGCGTCGTCCAGGCTGGCGTTGTACGAGCCGAACAGGGCGGTGGCGGCCAGCACCGCGGTGGCGATCGCGATGCCCTTGGTGATGGCCTTGGTGGTGTTGCCCACGGCGTCGAGGTCGGTGAGCACCTGGGCGCCCTCCTCGTCGATGTCGCCGGACATCTCGGCGATGCCCTGCGCGTTGTCGCTGACCGGGCCGAAGGTGTCCATCGAGACGATGACGCCGGCGGTGGTGAGCAGCCCGCAGCCGGCCAGCGCGACCGCGTACAGGGCGGCGGCGCCGCCGATCAGGAAGGCGCCGTAGACCGCGGCGCTGATGAGCAGCGCCGCGTACACCGCGGACTCCAGGCCCAGCGAGATGCCGGACAGGATGACCGTCGCCGGCCCGGTGAGCGAGCTGCGGGTGACGTCCTTGACCGGCCGGCGGGAGGTCTCGGTGAAGTAGCCGGTCAGCTGCTGGATGGCGGCGGCGAGCACGATCCCGATCAGCACCGAGACGAAACCGAGCACCTGCGGGCTGACCGAGACGTTCAGGCCGTCGGAGATGGCCGGCAGGATCGTGAAGGACGCGACGGCGACCAGCACCAGCGAGACCACCGCGGAGACGAAGAAACCGCGGTTGATCGGCGCCATCCACGACCGGTCGTTCGCCGTCGGGTTGCTGGCCAGGATGCCCACGACCGAGGAGATGATCCCGATCGCGGCGACCACCAGCGGGAAGACCATGCCCACGGCGCCGAAGAAGACCTGGCCGAGGATGAGCGCGGCGACCAGGGTGACGGCGTAGGACTCGAAGAGGTCGGCGGCCATGCCGGCGCAGTCGCCCACGTTGTCCCCGACGTTGTCGGCGATCGTGGCGGCGTTGCGGGGGTCGTCCTCGGGGATGCCCGCCTCGACCTTGCCGACCAGGTCGGCGCCCACGTCGGCGGCCTTGGTGAAGATCCCGCCGCCCACGCGCATGAACATGGCCAGCAGCGCCCCGCCGAACCCGAAGCCCTCCAGCACGACGGGCGCGGTCTCCTGGAACAGCAGCAGCGCCAGCGAGGCACCGAACAGGCCCAGCCCGACGGTGATCATCCCGCAGACGCCACCGGTGCGGAACGCGATCCGGAAGGCCGGCCGGTGGCCGCCGGCGGCCGCGGCGGCCGCCACGCGGACGTTGCCCCGGGTGGCCAGCGTCATCCCGATGAAGCCGACCATCGCCGAGAACAGCGCGCCGATGAGGAAGAACACCGCTCGTCCCAGCCGCGTGCCCAAGCCCCCGTCGGAGACCGGCAGGAGCAGCAGCAGCACGAAGACGATCGCGGCGAAGACCGCGAGCGTCCTGAACTGCCGGCGCAGGTAGGCAGCCGCGCCCTCCTGTACGGCCTTGGCGATCTCCTGCATCTTCGCCGTGCCCTGGTCGGCGGCGATCACGGCGCGGACCAGGAAGGCGGCGAAGCCGAGGGCGGCCAGGGAGATGAGGAGGACGACCGCCACGAGGGCGTTGTCACCTCCGGACAGTGCGGTGTCTGGCATTCGGGTCCTCCACGGGCGAGACGGCAGCAGGCGTGTCGGGACCTGCTCCGGTTGCTCCGGGGCGGTCGCGGCGTGGCTGCACTGTGCCGCAGCGACCGGCCGTTAGCCAAGTCCCCTGCGTGATCCGTCTCGCACCGACGGTGAACCCGCCCGGCCGGGACCGACCTTGCGCCGGAGTGTGACAGTGGAGCGGTGACGTCGCTGCACCCTTCCCCGGTCGCGGCCGATCGGCAAGGTCCCGGAGCGGCCGGCGCGGCCGCCCTCCCGGGTCCCGAGCTGCTCGAGGCCCTCCTCACCGGTACCGATCCCGACTCCGATCCGGTCACCCACGTGCACCGGCTGCCCGCCCGCGACAGCAGGTGCACCGGATGGCCGGACTGGGTGGACGGCGGGCTGCGCGCGCGGCTCGCCGAACGTGGGGTGCTGGCCCCCTTCAGCCACCAGCTGGCCGCCGCCGAGCTGGCCCGCGCCGGCCGGCACGTCGTGGTGGCCACCGGGACGGCGTCGGGCAAGTCGCTGGCCTACCAGTTGCCGGCGCTGACCGCGCTCGCCGAGGACCCGCGGGCCTGCGTGCTCTACCTGGCCCCGACGAAGGCGCTGGCCCGCGACCAGCTGGCGGCGGTGACCGCGCTGGCCGACGACTCGGTGCGGCCGGCCGCCTACGACGGCGACACCCCGCTGGCCGAGCGGGACTGGGTGCGCCGGCACTCGCGCTGGATCGTCACCAACCCCGACATGCTGCACCGCGGCGTGCTGCCGGCCCACGCGAAGTGGTCCAGCACGCTGCGCCGGGTGGCCTACGTCGTGGTCGACGAGTGCCACGCCTACCGGGGTGTCTTCGGTTCCCACGTCGGGCACGTGCTCCGGCGGCTGCGCCGGATCTGCCGCCGGTACGGCGCGGACCCGGTGTTCGTGCTGGCCTCGGCCACGGTGGCCGACCCGGCGGCGGCGGCCGGCCGGCTGGTGGGCGCCCCGGTCACCGCGGTGACCGAGGACGGCTCCCCCCGGCCGGGCGCGACGTTCGCCCTCTGGGAACCGCCGCTGACCGAACGCACCGGCGAGCACGGCGCACCGCTGCGCCGCTCGGCCGCGGCCGATGCCGCCGGGCTGCTCGCCGACCTCGTCGAGCAGGGCGCCCGGACGCTGGCCTTCGTCCGGTCCCGGCGCAGCGCCGAGTCCGTCGCCGACCAGGCGCGCCGGTTGCTGGCCGAGCGTGGGCGGGCCGACCTGGTCCCCCGGGTGGACTCCTACCGCGGCGGCTACCTCCCCGAGGAGCGCCGCGAGCTGGAGCGCGCGCTGTCGGCCGGGAACCTCCTCGGGGTCGCCACCACCAACGCCCTGGAGCTGGGCATCGACATCGCCGGGCTGGACGCCGTCGTCCTCGCCGGGTACCCGGGCACACTCGCCTCGCTGTGGCAGCAGGCCGGCCGCGCCGGCCGCGCGCAACGGGAGTCGCTGGTGGTCTTCATCGCCCGCGACGATCCGCTGGACCACTACCTGGCCCACCACCCCCGGGCGGTGTTCGGCCGTCCGGTGGAGGCGACCGTGACCGATCCGACCAACCCCTACGTGCTGGGACCCCAGCTGTGCTGCGCGGCCGCGGAGCTGCCGCTGCTGCCCGAGGAGCTGGCCGACTTCGGCGGGGCCGCCGCGGAGGCGCAGATCGGGGAGCTGGTCGCCGCCGGGCAGCTCCGGGCGCGGCCGACCGGCTGGTACTGGGCCGGCCGGGGGCGTCCGGACGTGGACATCCGGGGTGACGGCGCGCCACCGGTGTCGATCATCGAGGGGGCCACCGGCCGGCTGCTCGGCACCGTCGACGGCGGCGCCGCGCACAGCACCGTGCACACCGGGGCGCTGTACGTGCACCGCGGGGAGACCTACGTCGTGGACGAGCTCGACGTGGACGACGCCTGCGCGGTGGTGCACCCGGAGAGCCCGGAGTGGACGACGGTTGCCCGCGACGTCACCGACCTGTCCGTCGTCTCCACCGACCGCACCCGCCTGCTCGGCCCGGTCACCGCGCACACCGGAGTGGTGGACGTGACCAACCAGGTGGTGGCCTACCAGCGGCGGCGGCTGGGCACCGGCGAGGTGCTCGCCGAGTTCCCGCTGGACCTCCCCGCGCGGCAGCTGCGGACCCGCGCGGTCTGGCTGACGCTGGACGACCGCGCGATCGCCCGGGCCGACCTGGACGACCTCTCGGTGCCCGGCTCGCTGCACGCCGCGGAGCACGCCGCGATCGGCATCCTGCCGCTGCTGGCGACCTGCGACCGGTGGGACCTGGGTGGGGTGTCCACCGCCCGGCACCCGGACACCGGCGCGGCCACCGTCGTCGTCTACGACGGGCACCCTGGCGGCGCCGGGTTCGCCGAGCGCGGGTACGCGGTGCTGCGGGAGTGGCTGCAGGCCACCCGGGCCACGGTGGCCACCTGCGAGTGCGAGGCCGGCTGCCCCTCCTGCGTGCAGTCACCCAAGTGCGGCAACGGCAACGACCCGCTGGACAAGGCCGGGGCGGTGCGGGTGCTCGACGTCGTCCTGGACGAGCTGGCGAGGGCGGCGGAGCAGCAGCGGGACGAGCTCACCGACGGTGGCCGGGACCTGGCCGCCGACGTGACCGACGGGCGGGCAGCGAGTGACCCGGCGCCCGGCGGGGAGCCGGCGCGACCGGCCGAGGATCTCAGCGACGACCTGGTGTTCTGACCAGCCGTCCCCGGCTGGGACGGGCGGTTCAGACCAGCTCGAAGGCGACCGCGCGGACCGGCGCGCCATCGGCGCCGGTGAACCGCAGCGGCAGGACGCTGAACAGCAGGTCGCCGGCGCCCACCGCGGCGAGGTTCCGCAGGTTCTCGACGATGACCCCGCCGGCGCCGAGCACCGCGCGGTGGGCTGGAAAGTCGTGCGGCGGCGCGCCGGTGACGACCGTCTCGTCCAGGCTGGGCGCGTCCAGCGCCACGGTGCGCACGCCGGCGGCCACCACCCGGGCCGCCGCGCTCCCGGTGAGGAACGGATGGTCGGCGTAGGCGTCGGTCCCCCAGTGCACGTCCCAGCCGGTGTGCAGCACCAGCATGCGGCCCGGAGCCAGCCGATCGGCGCAGGGAGCCAGCTGACCCCATTCGATCGGCTGCCGCGGATCCAGCCCACGGAGGTCGGCGACCACCCCCGGCCCGAGGAACAGTTGCAGGGGCAGCTCGTCGATCCGCGCGCCACCGTCCAGGAAGTGGAAGGGCGCGTCCACGTGCGTGCCGGTCTGCGACCCCATCCGCACGTGCAGCAGGTTGTAGCCGTCGGCGGCCAGCGTGGCGGCCGGCGTGAACCGGGCCACCGGGTCGCCGGGATACACCGGAGTGGCGTCGTCGAGCGGATGGGAGAGGTCGACGATCCGACGGATCCGGCTGGCGTCGGAGCTGCTCACGGGCCCTCCAGGGCGGCTCTGCTGTGGCGGACGCCCGCGGCGCCCTCATGCAGCGTCCCCTCGTGCAGCGTCCCCTCGTGCAGCGTCCCCTCGTGCAGCGTCCCCTCGGAAAGCTTTCCGGACGCCGTGGGTCGCCGGCGGCGGGCACCCCCGGTCGCCACCCACCCGGCGCGCCTCAGCGACCGGCCGACCGGTCGGCCCGGCAGAGCGCCGCGGCCACGGCCCGTCGTTCCCCGGCGGGTCGGCACCGGTCGGGTCGGGTTGCCTCCCGGCCAGCGGCTGGACCGGCCCGGCCCGTGCCCGCCCGGTCGCGACGAGCACACCGAGCGGGCCCAGCCGGACCGGAACCCGGACCCGGACCTCGACCACGGCGCCGGGCCGCACGTCACAGCCGTCGAGCATGCCTCCGTTGGCGGTGGCCACCCGGGCGGCCGCCGCGCACGCCTGCGGATCGCCCACCGCCGCCCGCCCCGCGCCGGCCAGGGCAGCGAGGTCCGCGGCGGCGCCGGCGCGGTGACGGCCCACCAGTGCCGCACCGACGAGGACGACGGCCATCCCCACCGCCGCCAGCAGGCCGGCCAGCGCCACCATCCACACCGTCGCCGACCCCCGCTCGTCCGCCCCGGTCACGGGACCGGCCCGCCCGGGCTTCCGGCGCCCGGGGCCACGGCGCCCGGGCCCACGGCGCCTGGCACGAGCGCCCCGGAATCCGCGGCGCCCGGTTCGACGACCGCGCTGGCCGAGGCGCGGACCTCCAGCCGCAGCGGTAGCGGGCCCAGCGGCTGGACCCTGGCCGAGACGCTGACCGTCACGGTGTCCTCCGTCCCGGCCACCGTGGTGCTGGCCCCGTCGGGAGCCGCCCGACCGGCGAGCCGGATCACGACCGCGGTCGGCTCGCCGC
>JAICZD010000083.1 GCA_025933855.1 Modestobacter sp.
GAGTTCGCCCGCGGCCTCGGCGCGGACCACGTGCTGCTGCTGCGCCTGCACTCGATGGTCTCCGACCGGCTGGAGGTGGCCGAGGGCGCGCCGATCCGGGACGTGTCGGCCTATCCGGACATCCGCTTCCTGTACCTGGCCGCCGACGTGCTGGTCACCGACTACTCCTCGACGATGTTCGACTTCGCGGTCACCGGCCGGCCGATCGTGCACTTCACCTACGACCTGCCGTACTTCCGGGACGAGCTGCGCGGCTTCTACTTCGACCTGGCCGAGGCCGCGCCCGGCCCGCTGCTGGCCGACAGCGACGACGTGCTGGCCGCCATCGCCGCCATCGACCCGAGCACCTGGCAGCCGACCGAGCGGTACACCCGGTTCCGGGAGACCTTCTGCTCCCTCGAGGACGGGCACGCCACCGAGCGCGTGCTCGACCTGATCCTCCCGGCTCCCGCGGCGGAAGCCGGGGATACCAACCCTGTCCACCCGACCTCCCGAGGAGATGAGCATGCGCACAGCTGACCCGATCCTGACCACCGGCCACGATCGCCGGACGCGGACCGCGCCCGGCCCCGTCTCCCAAGCTCCCGTCGCCCAAGCCCCCGCGGCGCCGCAGGTGGTGATCCTGGCCGCGGGCATGGGCACCCGGCTGGGCCGCACCCTGCCCAAGCCGCTGACCCCGCTGATGGACGGCCGCAGCATCATGCAGCAGCAGCTGGACGGCATCCGGGCGGTCTTCGGGACGTCGACACTGATCACCGTGGTCGTCGGCTACCGCAGCAAGGCGATCATGCGCGCCCAGCCGGACCTGCTGTTCGCGTTCAACCCCGCCTTCGCGCAGACCAACACGTCCAAGAGCCTGCTCCGGGCGCTGCGCTCCTCACCGCCCGGCGGGGTGCTGTGGCTCAACGGCGACGTGGTGTTCGACCCGGCGGTGCTGGACCAGACCTGCGCGCTGGTCGGCGCCGACCAGAGCTTCGTCTGCGTGGACACCGCCACGGTCGCCGACGAGGAGGTCAAGTACACCCTGGACGCCGACGGCTACATCCAGGAGCTGTCCAAGACCGTCGTCGGCGGCCTCGGTGAGGCGGTGGGCATCAACTACGTGTCCGCCGCCGACAAGCCGGTGCTGATCGAGCACCTGGCCGCCTGCGCCGACAACGACTACTTCGAGCGGGGCATGGAGACCGCGATCCAGCGGTCCGGCGTCCGGTTCCGCCCGCTGGACATCTCCCGGTTCTCCGCCGTCGAGGTCGACTTCGAGAGCGACCTCGAACGGGCCAACACCTGGCTGGGCTCCCGCGCCGCCCTGCAGCCGCTGGCCGAGGAGTTCGGCTGATCCGTTCGACCCGTCCGGCGAGGCGCTGCCCGGTCCCCCCGGGGTGTGCCTGCGACCGTTCCCGGGCAGGATGATCGCGACGCGATCAACTCGGAGGTGCTGCAGTGTTCCGCAAGAAGAGCCATGCCGAGGTCATCGGTGCCGAGTTGCAGGAAGGCCTCGCGCACATCGGCGCCGCCGTCACCGAGGCCGGACGGGCGACGGCGGAGCAGCTGAAGCCGCAGGTCGACGCGGCGGTGAAGGCCGCCCAGGTGGCCTACGCGGCGGAGGTCGTCCCGCGGGTGGAGGCGGCCGCGGGTGCCCTCACCCCGGCCCTGGAGGCCGCCCGCGAGGCCCTGGAACCCCGGCTGGACACGGCCCAGAAGACCCTGGCCCCGCACCTGGAGGCGGCGCAGAAGACCCTGGCCCCGCGCCTGGAGGCAGCGCACAAGGTCTACGAGAGCGACGTCGCTCCCCGCCTCGAGGCCGCGACGCGGGCGGCGCTGGCCAACCTGGAGACGGCGGTCGCGGCCGCCGCCCCGAAGCTGGAAGCCGCCCGGGAGACGGCGCTGCCCGCGCTGGAGGCCGCCGTCGCGGCCGCCGCGCCCAAGTTGGAGGCGGCCCGGGAGGCCGCGGCCGGCGCGGCGGCCAACGCCGCCTCCACCGCCGCCACCGCGGCCACGACCGCCGCGGCCAACTACGGCCCGCGGGTGGCCGCTGCCCGCGGTGCGGCCGGGCCGATCCTGGAGAACGCCCGGGACACCCTGCTCTCCAACATCGAGGCCGCCCGGGCCCAGCTGGACGCGCGCGGCGGGGAGCTGACCGCCGGCGCGGCCAGCCTCGGCGCGGCGGCCGCGGCCCAGACCGAGCGGCTGCGCCACGAGGCCGCGGCCGCGACCGAGGCCGCGCGGGACCGGGCCGCACTCAAGGCGGTGGCGCTGCGGGCAGCGGCCGAGGCCAACACCAAGGCGGCCAGCGCGAAGGCCGAGCAGCTGAGCCGGAAGGCCGACAAGCTCGCGCACAAGGCCGCCCAGCGGCGCGCGGAGCTGGAGAAGGCGACCGCCCGGGCACGCAAGCAGGCCGCGAAGCGGGCCGCCGCCACGGCGACCACGGTCAAGCAGCGGGTGGGCATCGAGCAGCCGCCGCCGCCGCGGCGCTGGCCGTGGCTGCTGGCCGCACTCGCCGTCGTCGCCGGTGCGGTGGTGCTGCTGCGCAGGAAGAGGTCCGACGACCTGTGGACCCCCGCGCCGACCGGCGACGGGCCCGTGCCCAGCTACCGAGAGGACCCCGTGCCCAGCTCCCCGAGCAGTTCATCCGGCACTGCCGGAGGATCCGAGACCCCCGAGTCGCAGAGCGGCAAGACGGTCTCCTCGGCCCAGTCGGCCCCCGGCGACGCCCTGCCGCCGACGACCGACCTGGGCACCCAGGAGGCCCAGCTGTCCCGCGGCTCCGAGGACCGGACCTACGGAAACCGGCCGACCCCCGCCACCGAGACCAGCAACGACCCCGACGCCCCGGTGACCACCGCCGGCCCCGCCGGTATCGACGAGGGCACCGGCGCGGTGGACCCCTCCACCGACGCCACCAATACCGGGAACACGCCCCGCGGCCCGGCCGGAACGCCGGTCGCCGACCGTGGCGTGGAGCCCGAGGGCGGCAGCAGCACCGCCTGACCGGCTCGTACCGGCCGCGGGACCCCCACGGGCCCGGGGGGCGCCCCCCCCCCCGGCTGGGCCGGCCCGCCGGGCCCGTTCCGCTCTGCGGTCGGACGGCCCGGACGGCTGCTCGGCCCGCGGCCGGGCCGGTCGCCGGGAGTACCGTGCAGGTCATGAGCGAGACGTCGACGACCGCCCAGGGGACGACGTCCCACATCGAGCCGGCCGGCCGCAAGCTGCTGCGGCTGGAGGTCCGCAACAGCCAGACCCCGATCGAGCGCAAGCCCGCGTGGATCAAGACCAAGCTGCGGACCGGTCCGGAGTACACCGAGCTGAAGTCACTGGTCCGCCGCGAGGGCCTGCACACCGTGTGCGAGGAAGCCGGCTGCCCCAACATCTACGAGTGCTGGGAGGACCGGGAGGCGACGTTCCTCATCGGTGGCGACCAGTGCACCCGGCGCTGCGACTTCTGCCAGATCGACACCGGCAAGCCCGCCGACTTCGACGCCGACGAGCCGCGGCGGGTCGCCGAGAGCGTCGCCGCCATGGGGCTCCGGTACGCCACCGTCACCGGCGTCGCCCGTGACGACCTGCCCGACGGCGGGGCCTGGCTCTACGCCGAGACGGTCCGCCAGATCCACGCCGCGGTGCCCGGCTGCGGGGTCGAGCTGCTCGCCCCCGACTTCGACGCCAAGCCCGACCAGCTCGCCGAGGTGTTCGGCTCCCGGCCGGAGGTGCTGGCGCACAACGTCGAGACGGTGCCGCGGATCTTCCGCCGGATCCGGCCCGGTTTCCGGTTCGAGCGCTCGCTGTCGGTGCTCACCGCGGCCCGCGAGGCCGGCCTGGTCACCAAGTCCAACCTCATCCTGGGCATGGGCGAGGAGCCCGCCGAGGTCGTGGAGGCGATGCAGGCGCTGCACGAGGCGGGCTGCGACCTGCTGACCATCACCCAGTACCTGCGGCCCAGCGTGCGCCACCACCCCGTCGTCCGGTGGGTGAAGCCGGAGGAGTTCGTGGAGTTCGCCGCCGAGGCCGAGCGGATCGGTTTCGCCGGGGTGCTGGCCGGCCCGTTGGTGCGCAGCTCCTACCGGGCGGGCCGGCTGTACCAGCAGGCCGCCGCGGCGCGCGGGCTGACCGCGACGGTGTAGTCACCCCTCGGCCGGCTGCGGGCCGCCGCCGGCAGCCGGCGAGTGACAGGGGGCAGCGGGTCCTCCGGCTATTCTCTACAGGCATGGCGCGCAGCAGGTCCACAGGCAGCTCAGCTCCCTCCGGCAAGGCCGGGCGGGGCCCGGCCGGCGGCGCGCCGGCACGCGGAACGGGCGCCACCGCCGTGGGGGCCGCCAAGGACACCGGCGCTGCGAGCAGCGCGGCCGGCAAGGCATCGGGGAAGGGCTCGACCGCGGCACCGGGCAAGACCGCAGGTGGGGCGTCGGCCAGGGGCTTCGGCAAGGCGTTCGGCAGGAAGTCGGGGAAGGCCGGCACCAAGGCCACCGGCAAGGGCGGGCAGCCCAAGGTCGGCCGGCTCACCAAGCTGAAGAACCAGGCCGGCATGATGACCCAGGCCTACAAGATGACCTACAAGAACGACCCGAAGCTGCCGTGGGTCATGCTGATCGGTTTCGTCGTGGCCGTCGCCGTCGTCGAGCTGATCGGCGTGCTGATCGGCTCACCGTTCCTGCTGCTGCCCGTCGCCATCCTGCTCGGCCTGCTTGCCGCGCTGATCCTCTTCGGCCGCCGGGCGCAGGGCACGGCCTACCGCCAGGTCGAGGGCCAGCCCGGCGCCGCCGCGTGGGTGCTCGAGGGCATGCGCGGCGACTGGCGGGTCGCCACCGGCGTCGCCGGCACCCGCGAACTGGACGCCGTCCACCGGGTGCTGGGCCTTCCCGGCGTGATCCTGGTCGGCGAGGGCGCTCCGCAGCGGGTCCGCGGGCTGATCGCGGCGGAGAAGCGCCGCATCGCCCGGGTCGTCGGCGACACCCCCATCTACGACATCAGCGTCGGGGACGCCGAGGGCCAGGTCCCGCTGAAGAAGCTGAACGCGCACGTGGCGAAGCTGCCCCGCAACCTCACCGGCGCCGAGGTCAACGCCCTGGCGAAGAAGGTCGCCGCGCTCGGCGGCGCCCGGCCGCCGGTGCCCGGCGGGCCGCTGCCCGGCGGCCGGCAGATGTCGGTCAGCCAGCGGCAGGTGCGCCGCCGCTGACCGGCCCGGGGCGGCCTGGTGCGCTCCGTCCCCCGCTGGGCGGGCGATGCGACGGGGTCAGGTCGCGCACGCGGTTCCGCGGAACCGTCGTCGAGCCGGCTGGCTCGACCGCGGTTCCGCGGAACCGTGCTGGGACACCGTCCGGCGGAGGGTGACCGGATGCGGGGCGATCCCACGCCGGCGGAGTGCGCTCGCTAGGCGACCGGCAGGTCGAAGCTGAGCTCCCCGAACCCGCCGCAGTCGGAGCTGCAGCTCAGCACGATGCTCACCGAACCCGGTGACGCCTGGAACCAGTTGGCGGAGTCGCCCGGAGCCAGGACCAGCTGTGCGTCGGTCAGCTCGCCGTTCTCGTCCAGCCCGTGCAGGAAGAGCTTGCACTCGCCGGTGTTGGCCGGATGGCCGATGCCGAACGGCGTGGTGAACTCGTTGCTCAGCCGGACGAAGTTCTGCCGGGTGCCGGGGCACGGCGGGTTGACGCTCGTTCGCTCGACCATGATCTCGCTCTCCTCGGGTCGGCCTGCCTGTTCGCGGACGGATTGCTAGAGCGGCACCGCATCGGCGTACACCAGCCGGGGGGTGGTGCCGGCGGTGCCGGACAGGTTGGGTTCCCCGACCGGATCGCTGTCGAGCAGCTCGTGCTCCTCGATCAGGACCCGCCAGCGCGGCTGCGTCCCGGGGGTGCGCAGCTCCAGCGGCACCGGCCGGGCGGAGGCCGGTGGCAGGGTGAGCTCACCGCTCCAGGTGACCCGGAAATTCGTCTCGTCGCCGAGGCCGACCAGGCTCAGCCGGCGCCGACCCACGTCCACCCATTCCAGGTCGCTCGCCCCGTCGGGCAGCACCTGCACGGTCGCGGCGACGGTGCGGCTGAGCGCCACCAGGCGGTCCACGGCCACCGTCGAGCCCGTCGGCGAGTCGGCGTCCAGGTCCTCACGTGCGGGAGCCGGTGGGTCCACCCCGCGCGGGAGCGACCGCAGCAGCGCGATCGCCCCGGTCACGGTCACCCGGACGTGGTCCTCGTCGGGCCGGCCGACGGTCGCCGTCCGGGACGGCAGCGGCTGCACCCAGCCGGTCAGCCCGACCGGGGAGAGGTGGCAGCCCGCGATCGAGTCCGGCTGGTAGCGCGCCACCGCCAGCCGGATGAACGGCCACAGCGCGGGGCCGTCCTCCAGGGCCACGTCGACGAACCAGCGGTCCCGGCCCGGGTGGTACTCGGGCTCGTAGGGCAGCACCCGCACGGTCGGCGTCCCCGGCAGGTCGACCAGTGGTAGGTCGACCGCCGGCTGGACCGGCCGCCCCGGCCCGGTGACCGGTGTGCTGCCGAACGGCTCGGG
Source organism: Modestobacter sp. (assembly GCA_025933855.1). GTDB lineage: Bacteria > Actinomycetota > Actinomycetes > Mycobacteriales > Geodermatophilaceae > Modestobacter. Next base: position 6,502 of record JAICZD010000083.1, read on the forward strand.
CAGCAGCTGCTGGTACTGCAGGGGCGGGGCCAGGGCGTTGCCGGTGGGCGCGCCCAGGGCGAGCACCGGGTCGCGGCCCCACATGCTGATGGCGGAGTCCGGCTCGGTGCCGCTGCGGCCGAGCACCACGCCCAGCAGCTCGCCGTCCCCGGAGGAGACCCACGGCCGGGCCAGCCACAGCCGCAGACCGGCGGAACGCACCCGCCGGAGGGCGAAGGGCTGCTCGGGCTCGGTCCGCTCCGCCCAGCGCAGCAGCGGCACCGTGTCGACCAGGTCCGGAGCGGCCGGGCGGGCCGAGCTCGGGATGTCCAGGACGACGCTGTCGCCGGCCAGTGCCGGGTCCTCGTCGGCCGGCAGCTCCCCGGCGGTGAAGAACTCCCGGTACCGGGTGGCACCGCACGGGGTGTAGGTGACCCGGCGGTGGTGGGTGTCCGGAAAGGCCTGGATCGCGCGGTGCAGACCCACCCCACCCTCGGCCAGGGCCACGCCCGGCGCCCACGCACCGAACGGCAGGAAATCGATGCTGGTGAGCAGCCCGAGCCGCTCGGTGCCGGCGACCGGTGAGTTCACCACGACGTCGTCGCGCTGCACGGTCACCGGGCCGCCACTGGCCGGGTCGTCCACCAGCTCCTCCCACGACGCCCGGACCAGCAGGCGCTCGGTGCTCTGCCCGTGCAGGTCGGCCAGCCCCACCAGCGGCGCGACGGTCAGCCCGGAGGGCCGGGGACCGCAGCGGAGGGAGCGCAGCTGCGGCGGCCGGACCGGCGCGGGCACCGCGTGCACCAGCCGCAGGTCCACCGAGGGCGTCAGCCACCACGTCCAGCCGGCCTCGGCGGCGCGCATCAGCACGGCGGAGGCGACGACGTCGTCCCGGCTGGCGGTGCCGTCGCCGTCCGGGTCGATGGTGCTGGCCAGGTGCGACCGCCACAGGCCGAAGGCGTCCAGGTCGGCCCGCCGCAGCGAGGACGACATCGCCACCCGCACCTGCTCCCCCGCCGGCAGGCCGATCCTGATCACCGTGCCGTCCAGCCGGGCGGTGAGCCGGTCGGGAGCGGTCGGGTCGGCCGGGGCGAGGACGAGCCGCAGCGGCTGGACCCGCGGCCAGTCCCCGGGGAACGGCAGGACGGCGGCCTGCAGCACCCGCGGCTCGGGCAGCAGGTGCGGCGCACCGGCGTCGTAGAACACCAGGGCCACGCCCGCGGCGTACGGGTCGGGCAGATAGGGGACGGCGAGCTGGTCGACGTCGTGGACGACGTACTGCCCCTCCCCGAGCGGCGTGTCCCGCACCTCCCTGATCTGGTCGAGGGTCACCAGGGCGTCCGGGTCGGCCCCGGGCCGCTGGTGCAGGGCGATGCCGGGCTGCTCCACCACCGCGCCCGGCTCGTCCAGGTCGGGCACGAAGCGGTCCAGCAGCGTGCCCCGCTCGCGCAGCGCCCAGGCGTAGCCGCGGCGGTGCTCCGCGGGATCGTCCGAGCCGATCGCGTCGTCGAACAGCCCCGCCGTCTCGGCCTCGACCTGGGTGCCCTTGGGCGGGACGACGTGCCGCTCCGAGGTCGGCGCGGCGTCGGCGGCACCGTCGCGCAGCCCGGTGCGCACCACCAGGCGGGACAGCTGCTCCCCGGTGCGCAGCGGGGTCCGGGCGACGAGGGCCGGGGGTGCCACCGGTTCCCACCGCAGGTAGGGCCGCGGCGCCGTGACGACCGGCGACTCCCCCGCCTCGGCCTGCGGACCGGCCACCTCGGCGAGCACCGCCGGGTCGACCGTGAGCTGCGGGCGCACCCGCCACGGGCCCGGGCGGGCGGCCAGCTGCCGGCTGGCGACGGCCGCGCGGCGGACGGCGGCCTGCACGTCGGCGCCGGACAGGAACAGGCCGGTCGAAGAGACCGGGACGCCGCCGCCCGGTGCGGTCCCGTCCAGCGCGGTGTCCAGGCCGGTCCCCCGGCCGGTCGCCGCCGCGACCTGCGCGAGCCGCTCGGCCAGCACCGCGTCGACGTCGGCTGCACCGGTGCGGGCGAAGGCCGGCACGAAGGCCTCGATCCGCTCGGCGGCGGTCCGGCCGGTGAACGGTGCCGGGGCGGCCGCCCCGCCGGGGATCGGCTGCGTCAGCCAGGACGGGTCCGGGGCGTCCGCCGGCAGCGCCGCCAGCACCCGCTCCCGGACGGCGGCCAGCAGCCCGCCGGAATCGCGCGCCGCGTACACCTCCCGCAGCCGGGCGAGATGCGCCGCGGCCGCCTGCACCGCCGCGTCGTCCGGCGGTCCGGGCGGCGGCTCGGGCGACGACGGGCGCGGCACCGCGTTGCCGGCGAGGTCCACGCCGAGCAGCCGGAAGGAGTAGGACCGGCCGTAGCGGAGCGCCGGCAGCGAGGCCGGCTGCACCCGGGACCGGATGTGCACGCCGGTCGCCGGATCGTCGGGCGGGGCGTCGAGCACCTGCTCCTCGCCGTCCCGGTGCACCACCACCTTGCCCGGCCGCGGCGCGGACAGGCTCCACCCGTCCCAGCCGGCCAGGACCTCGTGCAGGTGGTACGGGTGCGCGTCGCCCCCGGGCGCCCGGTTCAGGCCGGACAGCTGCAGGAACCCGACGTCCGGCACGTCGTCCAGGACAGTCACCGGCCCGGTGCCGTCGCCGGGGTCGGCGGTGACGTCGACGCGGCGCTCGTGCAGGCTGTGCCAGGCCCGGGTCGCGTCGTCCCAGACCTCGAGCCGCACCCCGCGGACGACGTCGTCGTAGCGGAGCTCCGGTCCCGCCACGCCCTCGCCGTCCACCGGAGCGGCCATCCCCTCCGCCCGGGAGACCTGCGCCCGGGTCGCGTCGACCCGGTCGGCGCGGGCCACGGCGAAACCGGTCGACCGCAGGGTGGCCGGGGCGGACGTCGCCGGGTCTCCGTTGACCTCGCCGGCGACGGCCCGCGGCAGGTTCCGCAGGTGCTGCTCCAGCTTGAGGCCGGAGGCGTCGGGGTCGACGTCCAGCACGACGTACCGCTCCTCGCCGAGCGGGAGCGCGCCGTGCACCCAGGCGTCCGAGGACTCGGCGGTGAGCGCGTCGCCGTCGACGACGACCCGGGTGCGGGGCGGGGCGAGCCGCACCACGTCGGCGCCCTCGGCGGGCACGAACCGGACGGCGATCCAGGTGGCGCCGTCCAGCGCCGCCCGGTGCTCGGGCTCGGCGAGGCGGAGGTCGACGGCCAGGCCGAGCCGGCGCAGCAGCGCGGGGGTCGAGCCGAACGAGGCGGCCCGGGCGTGGAAGTCCGGGTCCGGGCGGGCCGGGCGGGGGCTGCTCGCCCCGGGCGTCGGCTCCGGCTGGTACACGGTCGCGGCCTCGGCGCGCTGGTAGTAGCGCCGGGTGGCGTGCGCGTCGACGAGCAGCCGCAGCTCGGGGTCCTGGGACAGGTCCGCGCCGAGCAGCCCGTCGAGCAGCTCGGTGACCCGCCCGTCGGCCTCGGCGTCGTCCAGCAGGATCTCGATCGGTGACCGGGTCGAGCGGTCCTCGGTGACGTACTGCCGGCCCCGGCCGCCGACGCCGAGGGTCGCGCCGGCCTCCTGCAGGCGCCGCTGCACGAGGCTGCTGGTCCGGTCCCCGGCCCGGTCGGCGGCCAGGGACAGCAGCTCCCCCAGCGCCGTCGACCCCCGCTCGAGCCACTGCAGCACGCCGGTGAGCACCGGGCTGCCGACCACGCCGGGCCGCCCGGTGGGCGCTGCGGTGATCGACATGAGGTGCAGGTCGACGGCGGCATCCCCGAGGCGGTGCGCGGGGTAGCTGGACCAGGGCGCCGTGGAGACCACCGGCGCCGGGAAGCCGTCGACGCGGACGGCCGGCGGGAAGACCGCCCGCCAGGCGCCGCGGTCGGCGCCGGGGACGACCTCCAGCGGCAGCGGGTCGGCCAGCGAGGAGGCGAGCAGCTGCAGGGTGCCGGCCTGCAGCGTGGTCACCCAGTCGGCGGCGGCCGGGAAGTCGCCGAGGGTGGCGCCGGGCGCCTCCGGCACGAGCTTGTGGGTGACGAAGGCCGTGAGGTGCACGGCGGCGTCCTGGGCGCGGGAGACCGGCAGCGCGGTCAGCAGGACCTGCGTCGTCGTCATGGCATCTCCGGTTCAGCCGACGGGAGCGACGGGCGCGAAGGCCGCGCAGTAGGCGGACCAGTCGGGGTTGGTCCCGTCCGGCCCCGGCGGCAGGACGTCGGCGAGGACGGGGTCGCCCTTGGAGCCGGCGAGCTGCCGCTCGACGGTGATCTCGACCGAGGCGGAGAAGAACAGGACCTCGACCTCGACGACCAGCGACGCCCGGCCGACCAGCTTCCCGGTGTCGAAGTGGTACTCCAGGGACAGTTCCAGGGTGATCGACGCGGAGATGAGCCCCAGGACGTCGACCTCCCCGCGGATCCGGAAGTACGCCGTCAGCGACCCCGTGTCGCCCTCGAGCCGCAGGTAGACCCCGGCCGCGACGGACACCGACCCGGACGCCACCCCGAGGTCGACCGACAGCGACGCCGCCGCCTCCAGGCCCATCTCCAGGAGCACCATGCCCTTGGGGGAGGCGCGCAGCCCCACCCAGCCACCGCCGCCGACCATCATCACGGTCAGCCGGAAGGGTGCGTCCTTCGAGCAGAAGGCGAAGCCGACGGTCACCGCGTCGCCGAGGAACGGCATCCGGGCGTCGGCACCGAGGGCGATGTTCTCCAGGCTGAACACGCCCACCGAGACGTTCGGCAGCGCGAGGTCGAAGCCGGCGGTGACGCCCTCGGGTGTCACGTCCACGAACGGCGGATCGGCGAACCCGTCGAAGGGGATCATCCGCCGCAGGGTGTCGATGAAGGCCAGCGCCCCGAGGAACTCGATGCCGCCGAAGACGACGTCCACCTCCGGCTTGCTGCCGGAGGTGGCGCGGAACCCGATCCGCTGGAAGGCGATCGCCATCAGCGGCTCGTCGGGCAGGAGCCGCAGCGCGAAGTCCACGACCTCCGCGGCGACGTCGACGCGGGGCGGAGTGGTCGCGCTGGTCCGCACCTCGACGGCCAGCCGCAGTCCCTGCCGGTCGCGCGCGTCGAACACCGGCGCTCCGGCCGGCCAGCCGTGGATCAGCGGCCGCCACTCCAGCCGCGCCGTCACGGCGGTGGTCGGGCTGAGCAGGCCGCGGACGACGTCGGCCACCGCCGTTACCGTCTCCTCCGCCCGGGC
>JAICZD010000012.1 GCA_025933855.1 Modestobacter sp.
CACCGCGTTGGGGGCGTCGAGTTCGGAGATCGGGGCGGTGGTGAAGGCGATCACCTCGATCGCGGAGCAGACGAACCTGCTGGCGCTGAACGCGACGATCGAGGCGGCGCGGGCCGGTGAGGCCGGGAAGGGGTTCGCGGTGGTGGCCAACGAGGTGAAGGAGCTGGCGCAGGAGACGGCGCGGGCGACGGAGGACATCGCCCGGCGGGTGGAGGCGATCCAGGGGGACACCACCAAGGCGATCACCGCGATCGGGGGGATCAGTGAGGTGATCGGCAGCATCAACGATTTCCAGCTGACGATCGCCTCGGCGGTGGAGGAGCAGACGGCCACGACGAATGAGATGTCCCGGTCGGTGCAGGAGGCCGCCGGTGGGTCCACGGAGATCGCGCAGAACATCACCGGGGTGTCGGCGGCGGCCGGGGCCACCACCCAGGCGTTGTCGCACACCCGGGTCGCGGTCGACGAGTTGTCCCGGATGGCCGCCGACCTGCGCAGCACCGTGGGTCAGTTCACCTACTGACGAACGGCACGGAGCGGTCAGCCGGTCGCCAGAGCGCTCCGCAGGCTCTGCCGGAACGCCCGGACGGCCGGGTGACCGGCGGCGCCTCGGCGGACGCCGGTGAACAGCCGACGAGTGGGCCGGCCGGGTAACCGGACCAGCTGCAGGCTGGTGGGGCGGTCGGTCCAGAGGAGGTCGGGCAGCAGCGCCACGGCGTGACCGGTCTCGACCAGGTGCACGTGGAGCAGGTAGTCGGGGCTGTCGAACCGCACGTCGGGCACGAAGCCGGCGGCACGGCACAGCGCGCGCGCCCACCGGCCCGGCGCGGAGTCGGCCGGGTCGAGCACCCACGGCGCACCGGCCAGGTCCGCCAGTCCGGCATCGGGATCGCTCCACCTGCCGTCCCTGGGTCGCGCGAGCCGGATCTCGTCGTGCAGCAGGTCCTCCTCGTCCACTCCCGGCAGCGCCACACCGGGCTCGCCCGCGTACTCCTCCCCGAGAACGACGTCGAAGTCGTGCGTCAGCAGCCCGGCGAAGGCCTGCTCGGGCTGCCGCTGGGTCATCTCGACCCGCAGGTTGGGATGCTGGTCGGCCAGCCGGGTCAGGGCGGTCGGGATGAGGGTGAGCAGGACGCTCTGGAAGGAGGCGACCCGCAGCGTGCCGCTGACCTCGGTGAGGGAGGCGGCGAGCTCGGCCTCGGCCAGCTCGAGGCGCTCGAGGACGACGTCGGTGTGGCGGACCAGGATGCGGGCCTGCTCGGTCAGCCGCACGCCGCGTCCGGCCCGCTCGAGCAGCTGCACGCCGGTCTCGGTCTCCAGCTGCGACAGCTGCTGGGAGATGGCCGACGGGCTGTAGGACAGCGCCCGGGCGACCTCGGCCAGCGTGCCGCGGCGCTGCAGCTCGCGGAGCAGGCGCAGCCGGTGGACGTCGAGCACCTGGCCCACCCCCCGGGCATCGTTAACGTGGGCTGACGAATCTACTCCTGAATCGTTCGCTGGACGGGGTGGTCGTCGTGGTCGACGCTGGAGCCGTGCCGAAGACCGCCTCCGCCGTCCCGCGCCCCGGAAGCGGCCGGAACGCCCGCAGCGGACCGGCTGTCCTCATGGTGCTGGGGTCCTGCGTCTCGCTGCAGGTGGGCGCCGCGTGTGCGGCACGGCTGTTCCCGGCGATGGGCAGCGCGGGCGTGACCCTGCTGCGGCTGCTGGTGGCGGCTGTGATCCTGCTGGTCGCCATCCGGCCGCAGGCCCACCGGTGGACCCGCCGGCAGTGGGCGGCGGTCGTGGCGTTCGGCCTGTGCCTGGCCGGGATGAACGGCTTCTTCTACGCCGCCATCGCGCGCGTTCCGCTGGGCGCTGCGGTGACCATCGAGTTCCTGGGCCCGCTGTTGCTCGCCGCCGTCCTCTCCCGGCGGGTGCAGGACCTGACCTGGGTGGGCCTCGCTGCCGGCGGCGTCCTCGTGCTCGGTCTGGCCTCCGGGGGCGGCGGCGCGGGCCTGGACCGGATGGGTGTCACCTGCGCACTGCTGGCCGGTGCCTTCTGGGCCGGCTACATCCTGACCAGCGCGCGTGTGGGCATGCACGTGCCCGGCCACGGCGGTCTGGCGGTCGCCCTGGCGGTCGGCGCCGTGGCGATCGCGCCCTGGGGGGCCGCTGGGGCGGCGGCGTCGGTGAGCCGCCCGGACCTCCTCCTGCTCGGGGCCGTGACCGGGCTGCTGGCCTCGGTCGTGCCCTACACGCTGGAGCTGTCCGCGCTGCGGCGGCTGACGCCGCGCGTCTTCGGCGTCCTGCTCAGCCTGGAACCAGCCATCGCCGCGGTGGCCGGCTGGGCGCTGCTGGCGCAGTCGCTCGGGGCCGCCGAGGCCGTGGCGGCGGGGGTGGTCGTGCTCGCCAGCATCGGCTCCACGCTCTCTGCGCGCCGGCCCGCCGACGATCCGCTGACGTCGCCGCCCGCGGCGGACCAGCCGCGGGGAGCGGAAGAGCTGGCCCGGCAGCAGTCGTGACCGGGGTGTGGCAAGCCGCCGTCGGTGGCCGCGGGCTTCGCACCTGCTGGCCGTGTACGCACCGGGGCGCGATTCCGGTGCGCCGTCCTAGCGGGGCGCGATGCCCGCGCTCACCAGGCCGGCGAGCTCCCGGTACGCGGCTGCGTCGTCCAGGCCGGTGGCCGCGGTGATGTCGCCCCGGTGGATGGCCGCCATCACCGAGGCCACCGCGGCGCCGACGAACGGGGCGTGCACCGGCCGCACCGTTCCGGCGGCCACGCCGTCGGCGACCAGTTGCTGCACCCGGGCGGCCGCGGAGCGGGTGTTGCGCTCGTAGATCTCCCGGGCGGGGGGAAAGGCGGCCACGTCGGCGAAGAACGCGGCGGACGCCGGCTGGAGCTGCTCGGCGACCGCGAGCAGGTAGGCGCTGATCCGCTCGCGGTGGTCCGCCGGCTCGGCGACCCGCTGCTCGACCTCCGCCGTGGCCCGCTGGAAGAACCGCTTGACCGCGGCCACGACCAGCTGCTCCTTGCTGGCGGCGAGGCCGTACAGGGTGCTCTTGGAACAGCGCAGCCGGCGGGCGAGCTCGTCGAGGGTGACGTCGGCGAAGCCCTCGGCGAGCACCAGGGCGACCAGCTGGTCCAGCAGGTCCCGCCGCCGCGCGGACGCACGGGTGGTGCGGCTGTCCAGGGACGTCATCGGGCCTCCTCGCGGGCGGCCGGAGGGTAGCAACGACGAGCCCTTGAGTACCAGCGTCAGTACTGTGTACCGTTTCGCAGTACTGTCGGGTGGGACGTCGTCCCGCCGCTCCCCGGAGGTGTGCTGTGCCCGTTCGTCGTCTCGTGCCCACCCAGGAGGCCGCCGACCTGCTGGCCCTCACCCGCGAGCTCGCCCGCGACGAGCTCGCCCCCCGGGCCGCGGTCGCCGAGGCGGAGGAGGTCTTTCCGCGCGACGTCTTCCGGACACTGGGCCGGGCCGGGCTGCTCGGCCTGCCCTACGGCGAGGACGTCGGCGGCGGCGGGCAGCCCTACGAGGTCTACCTGCAGGTGCTGGAGGAGATCGCCGCGGTCTGGGCCAGCGTCGGGGTGGGCGTGAGCGTGCACGGGCTGTCCTGCTTCGGCCTGGCCACCGCCGGCACGCCCGAGCAGCAGCAGCGCTGGCTGCCGGAGATGCTCGGCGGTGAGCTGCTGGGCGCCTACTGCCTGTCCGAGCCGCACGCCGGTTCCGACCCGGCGGCCATGCGCACCAGGGCGGTCCGCGACGGCGACGAGTACGTGCTCACCGGCGACAAGGCGTGGACGACGCACGGCGGGCAGGCCGACTTCTACAAGGTCATGGCCCGCACGTCCGACCACCGCTCCCGCGGCATCTCCTGCTTCCTGGTCCCGGCCGACAGCCCGGGGCTGACCGCCGATCCGGCCGAGCGGAAGATGGGGTTGACCGGCTCGACCACCGCGACCATGCGGTTCGACGGCGTCCGGGTGGACGCCGACCGCCGGCTCGGCGCCGAGGGTGACGGCCTGCCCATCGCGCTCGCCGGGCTGGACGCCGGCCGGCTGGGCATCGCGGCGGTCGCCACCGGGCTGGCCCAGGGCGCCCTGGACGACGCGCTGGCCTACGCCAGGGAGCGGCAGACCTTCGGCGTCCCGATCATCGAGCACCAGGGTCTGGCGTTCCTGCTCGCCGACATGGCGGCCGCGGTGCACAGCGCCCGGGCGGCGTACCTGGCCGCGGCCCGGTTGCGTGACGCCGGCCAGCCCTACGGCGAGCTGGCCTCGGTGGCCAAGCTGGTCGCCACCGACAACGCGATGAAGGTGACCACCGACGCCGTCCAGGTGCTCGGCGGCTACGGGTACACCCGCGACTTCCCGGTCGAGCGGTACATGCGTGAGGCCAAGGTCATGCAGATCTTCGAGGGCACCAACCAGATCCAGCGGATGGTGATCAGCCGGGCCCTGGCGAAGGGCGGCGCCCCGACGACGACCGTGGTGGGGGACGCCGTCCGGGCCTGACCCGCCGGCCGGTCAGGTGTGGGCCAGCACGCTGATCACGTGGCCGTCGGGGTCGCGCAGGAAGAACCGGCGGACCCCCCACGACTCGTCGGTGAGCGGGTGCAGGATCTCCGCACCGGCGCGGACCGCGGCGTCGTGGGCGGCGTCCACGTCGTCGACCTCGATGGACACGTCGGGCACCATCGGTGCGGTCGCGTCGGCGGTCATGAACTGGATCCGCGCCTCCGGGCGCCGCGGATCGGCCAGCGCGACCACCCAGCCGTGATCCATCACCGGCTGCAGGCCGAGCACCTCGCCGTAGAAGCGGCGGGCCTCCTCCAGGGACCGGCTGGGAAGGTCGGGGACCACCCGCTGCACGAACATGGCGCACAGCCTGTCCGGCCGCCCGGCCCGGGGCAAGAGGAGGCCGGCGAGCCGGGGACGGGCAGCCGTTCGGGCCCTACGCTGCTGTGCATGTGCCGGAACATCCACGTCTTGCACAACCTCGAGCCGGCCACGACGGACGACGAGGTCCGGGCCGCCGCGCTCCAGTACGTGCGCAAGGTCAGCGGGTCGGTCACGCCGTCCCAGGCGAACCGGGCCGCCTTCGACCGGGCGGTGCAGGAGGTCGCGCACGCGACCCGGCACCTGCTGGCCGACCTGGTCACCACCGCCCCACCCAAGGACCGCGAGGTGCTCGCGGCCCGGGCCCGGGAGCGCGCCGCCGTCCGCTACGCCCGCTGACCCCTGCGCGGGCAGGCGGCGGGTGCCCCCCCGGTCAGCCCTCCGGCTCGGCCAGCAGGACCAGGAAGCAGCCGGTCGGCCCGAACGACACCATCCCGAAGCCGATTTCGGTCAGCAGGTCGGCCAGAGCCGCGTTCATCGTCTCCTGCACCACCGCGTCCAGCGCAGCGCCGCGGGTGTGCTGCAGGCTCATCCGGTCGTGCCGGTGCCAGCTGACCACGATCCCGCGGCGGCCGGCGTCGGGGGTCAGGCACACTCCGCCGGCCGGGTCGTCCCCGGCGCAGTCGTGCAGCGGCAGCCCTGCCTCGACCAGCGCCGCGGCCACCTCGACCACCAAGGTGGTGAGCGAGTCCTCGTCCGTCAGCAGCGCGTTCCAGTCGTCGCCCAGCCGGTCCAGCTGGTCGCCGAGCTCGCTCAGCCAGGCCCGCTCCTGCGGCAGCGGCCGCCGGGCGAGCCCCGCCCCGTCGGCGCGCCGCACGCCGTGGACGACCCGGGTGACCCCGGACAGGCCGCCGGACAGCGCCGCCCAGTCGGCATCGATCCGGTCGGGGAACGGCCCGGCCACGATCGCGCCCGGCTCATCGCCCAGCTCGTCGACCAGCCACCACGCCGGCGCCGATCCGGGCTCGCCGATCCGCCGGCCGGCCGGGTGGTCGGCCAGGCCGACCGCGGCACCGCGATCGCTGCGCACCTCCTGCGCGGCCGTGCCGTCGCTGCCGGACGCTCCGCGCGGGTGGTCATCGGCCGGCCGTCCCGCCGGCCCGCCACCGGCGGGGACGCCGCCGCTCGCCGCGGCGACGGCGATCGGCTGCCGCGCCGCCTGCGCGCGGTTGCGCTCGAACTCGTAGCGGGCGGTCGAGCTGGCGCCCAGCGCGATGACCAGGCCGGCCAGCGCGGCGAAGCCCAGCACGGCCACCGCGGGCCAGAGCAGCATCACTGCACCTCCGCCGGGGTCGGTCGACCGGACGGCGGACGGAGGAGGTCACCACGCACGCCAGGCACCACCCGGACCGGCGCCCCACAGGGTCGCCCGGCGCAGCTGCTCCCGCGTCCAGGCGTGCAGCCGGGCGCCGTGGGAACGGAGGGTGCGGCGATCCGACGCCGCGACCTCCGCGGGGTCCTCGCTGGTGAAGAGCTCCAGCAGCGCGGCGAGCCCGAGCGGCTCCGCGGGCAGCAGGTCGGCGGGGGACGACGGTCCGGTGTCCAGTACAGGGGGCGCGTTCACGCGGGGCTCCTCGGGGCGGTCTGTCGCGGCAGGGGAGTGCCGCCGACGTCCCAGAAAAATAGGTGCACCGCGGGCCCGTCCGACGCTTCCGGCGGTGGCCGGACGGGCTCCGTCACGCAATCGTTGCGCCGGCCCGGAAATGGGTCGGTGACCCGCTCGCAATCGGTCATCTTGTCGACATCCGCGCAGCTCCAGGCCGCGGAACGGCCTCGGACGGCGGTCGGTCACCCGAATTCCGACGTGTTCTCCGGCATGTCGGGCGCGCGCCCGACGGGCACGCCGAATGGATCTGCGCTCATTGCGGGCGTCGGGCCGTCGGCAATTCGCCGGCGATGGCCGGATCAGATGCCGAAATACCTGCCGCGGGTGGCTTCCTTCTCCGGCACCGGCGCGAAGACGTTCCCGGTGGTCGGCGGCACCGAGTCCCGGGACATCCCGAACACCTTCAGCAGCGGCCCGACCAGCGCGTCGAACACCGGCGGGAACAGCCGGAACCCGGCGATGACGAGGGGGTTGGCGAAGCCGGACTGCTTCAGCCGTCGCGGGTCCTGCACCCGGTCGACGACCGCCCGGGCGACCCGCTCCGGCGTGTACACCGGCGGCGGCGGGTGCCCGGTGTTGCCCAGCACCGTGGCCGCCTGGTCGTAGATGGGCGTGGTCACCCCGCCCGGCGCCACTGCCGACACGTGTACGTCCGGCAGCTCACGCAGCTCCTGCTGCAGCGTGCGGATCAGTCCGAGCTGACCCCACTTGGCGGCCACGTAGGCGCCCATCGTCGGCGCGGTGATCGACGCCAGCAGCGAGCTGACCACGATCAGCGAGCCCCGTTGCTGGCGGCGGAAGACCGGCACCACGGCCAGGACGACGTTGTTCGTCCCGTGCAGCGCGGTGTCCACGACGCGCTCGAAGACGTCGGGGTCCAGGTCCTCCAACCGGCCGTAGGCCATCACGGTGGCGGCATGGACGACGACGTCCAGCCGGCCGAAGGTCCCGGTCGCCCGGTCGACCGCCTTCCGCAGCGCGTCCCGGTCCAGGACGTCGGCCGGCGCCACCTCGACGGCCGCGGCCCCGGCAGCACGGCAGTCCGCCGCGGCGTCGGTCAGGGTCTGCTCGCTGCGGGCCACGAGCACCAGCGAGGCGCCCTGTCCGGCGAACTGGATGGCGGTCGCCCGGCCGATCCCGCTGGAGGCCCCGGTCACCAGCACCACCGGGCCACCGCCTGAGGTGGAGGACGTCGACGGGGCCGCGGGCCCGGACCTTGCCGGCTGCTCAGCTGTCACCCCGCCCCGCTACCCCTCGCCACGCCGCGGCACGCACGGGTGGGGGGACGGATCGGGCGACTGTCAACAGTGCAGATACGATGGTGCTGACGAGGAGGTCCGTGGTGACTGTTGAGGCGCTGCCGAGCCTGGACCGCAGCACGCTGCGGGAGCGGGCGCTGGAGGCGGTCCGGGCGGCGATCCTCTCGGGCCAGTACCGCCCGGGGGACCACCTGGGCGAGGTGGAGCTCGCCGGTTCCCTGGGGGTCAGCCGGGGGACGGTGCGCGAGGCGCTGCGCCACCTCCAGCAGGAAGGCCTGGTCACTGCCGGCCACCGGGGGATGCTGCGCGTCAGCACGCTGAGCCCGGCCGAGGTCCGCGAGCTGTTCCAGGTCCGGGCGGCGCTGGAGGGGCTGGCGGTCCGGGAGATCATCGCGTCACCGCGCCGGGAGGCCGCGGTCGGCGCGCTCCGCACTGCGCTCGGGAAGCTCACCGACGACAGCGACGACTTCGCCGCCCGGATCGAGGCGGACCTCGCCTTCCACCTGCAGCTGTGCCGACTGGCAGGCAACTCCATGCTGGTCGAGGCCTGGCAGCGCCTGGCAGGCCGGATGCGGGTCGCGATCCTGAACGGCGCGGCCTGGCAGGCGCCGATGATGGCCCGCGACCGGCACGCGCCCATCGTGGACGCCATCGAGCGCGGTGACGTGGCGGCAGCGATGGGAGTCGTCGACGAGCACATGGCAGGAGCTGCGGAGCGCTTCGCCCGGGCGCCCGAGTCCGCCTGAGCTCTGCGGCGTTCGCCAGCACCGGGCTCGCCGGCGGTACCCGCGCGGACCGCGCTGCGGTTCCTCATCGCTCGGCCGGGGCGGCCTTCGCCGGTCGCGCTCGTGCGCCTGAACTGCGGCGACGAGCCATCGCAAAGTGACTCTTGACACTGTGACGGGGGACGACTCACACTCGTTGCCAGTTGACTGTTAACAGTCAACACCAGCGGCCACTGGATCCCCCCGCCAGCGCTCACCGGAGGTCACCCATGACCGAACGGCACTCCCCACTCCACGACCCGCACCTGCACGAGGTCGCCGAGTGGCACCCCATCGACGGCACCCCGACCAAGAAGAAGGTCGCCGTCGGCTGCTCGATCGGCGCGACGATCGAGACCTACGACTTCATCGGCTTCGGCACCGCCGCGGCCCTGTACTTCAACCACGCGTTCTTCCCGGCCAGCGATCCGCTGTCGGGCACGCTGCTGTCCTTCGCCACGCTCGGCATCGGCTTCGCCGTGCGTCCCCTCGGCGGGATCATCGGCGGGTACCTCGGTGACCGGATCGGCCGCAAACCGGTGCTCGTCGGCTCACTGCTGCTGATGGGGATCGCGACCGTGCTCATCGGTTGCCTCCCCACCTACCAGCAGGTCGGTCAGTGGGCCCCCATCCTGCTCGTCGCCGTGCGCGTCGTGCAGGGGCTCGCGTTCGGCGCCGAGTGGGGTGGCGCGATCCTGATGTGCTTCGAGCACGCGCCCTGGCGGAAGAAGGGCCTCTACACCGGCGTCACGCAGGCCGGCTTCCCCGTCGGGCTGCTGCTGGCCAACCTCGCGTTCCTGGCCAGCGTGCCGCTGGGTGGCTCGTGGGCCTGGCGGGTTCCGTTCCTGCTCAGCGCCGTCCTCATCGTCGTGGGCATCCTCATCCGGCTCAAGCTCGAGGAGTCCCCGGAGTTCGAGGAGCTGAAGGAAGAGGGCGAGATCTCCAAGAACCCGCTGGTGGAGGTCATCCGCGACGACTGGCGCAACATCATCCGGGCCTTCTGCCTGCGCGTCGCCGAGACCGCCGGGTACGCCGTCTCCGTCACCTTCGTGCTCTCCTACCTGGCCAGCGAGGATCTGGCCGGTCGCCCGGTCATCCTGACCGGAACCATGATCGCCGCTGGGCTCGGCATCTTCGCCACCGCCGGGTGGGGTGCCCTGACCGACCGGATCGGGCGCCGCCCGGTGTACCTGCTCGGCACCGCGGTGACCGTGGTCTGGGGCATCCCGCTGTTCCTGGTCCTCAACACGGGTGCGGCCGCGGTGATCGTGCTGGCCTTCGTCGTGAGCTACGCGGTGTGCCAGAACTCCCTCGCCGGCGTGCAGGGTGCCTGGTTCTCCGAGCTCTTCGCGGCCAAGACCCGCACCACCGGCGCCTCGCTGGCCTACCAGCTGTCCGCGGTGGTCTCCGGCTTCACCCCGCTGGTGGCGACCGCGCTGTACGCCGGCTTCGGGTGGATCGGCCCGGCGCTGCTGTTCAGCGGCTACGGGCTCCTGGGTCTCCTCGCCGCGCTGCTCACCCGCGAGACCTGGGGAGCGGCCGAGCGCGAGGAGGTCGCCGTCCTCGAGGCCACCCTCGCCGCACCGAGCGCACCGCACCACCTGCCCACCCGGCAGACCGCGACCGGCAGCGGCAGCTGACCGCCGCGACCCGGCCACCCACTGCCACACCGAAATGAGGAGCACGTCATGACTTCACTGAGCACACCGCGGACCGCGGCCCCGAGCGCCGGGGACCAGGCCGAGCGGATCGCGCGGATCCGCCAGGCGGCGTACCGCATCCGCCGCAACGCACTGGACATGGGGGAGGTGCAGGGCCAGGGGTACATCGGCCAGGCACTCGGCGTCGCCGACGTCCTCGCCGTGGTCTACACCGACCAGTTGCGCTTCCGGCCGGAGGACCCGCACTGGCCCGACCGGGACCGCTTCCTGCTCTCCATCGGGCACTACGCGATCGCCGCGTACGCCGCGATGGCCGAGGCCGGGATCATCCCGCTGGAGGAGCTGGAGACCTACGGTTCGGACGAATCCCGGCTGCCCATGTCCGCGATGGCGTCCTACACCCCCGGCATGGAGATCTCCGGTGGCTCGCTCGGCCACGGGCTCGGGGTCGCCACCGGCATGGCGCTGGGGTTGCGGCACCTCGGCAACCCCGCCCGGGTGTTCAACCTGCTCTCCGACGGCGAGCTCGACGAGGGCTCCACCTGGGAGGCCGCGATGTCCTGCGCCCACCACGGCCTGGACAACGTCACCGCGATCGTCGACGTCAACGCCCTGCAGGCCGACGGCCCCACCGCCGGTGTGCTGCGGACCGAGCCGGTCACCGACAAGTGGCAGGCCTTCGGCTGGCACGCCCTGCGGGTCGACGGCAACGACGTCGCCTCCCTCGTCGCCGCCTTCGACGAGATCGGTGAGCACCGCGGCTCCCCGTCGGTGCTCATCTGCGACACCCGCGTCGGCTCCGGCGTACCGCTGCTGGAGACCCGGGAGAAGGCCCACTTCATGCGGGTCGAGGAGCACGAATGGCAGATCGCCCGCACCCAGCTCGAGGAAGGACTGGCCCGATGACCAGCACGGCCCCCCGCAAGAAGCTCACCACCTCGGCGATGATCGCCTCGTTCGCCGACCCCGGCCAGCGCACCGCCAGCGCGCCCTTCGGGCACGCGCTCAACCGGCTGGCCGAGGAGCGCCCGGAGATCGTCGGACTGTCGGCGGACCTGGCCAAGTACACCGACATGCACGTGTTCCGGGACGCCCACCCGGACCGCTTCTTCCAGATGGGCATGGCCGAGCAGACGCTGCTCGGGGCCGCTGCCGGGATGGCCGAGGTCGGCCTGGTGCCGTTCGCGTCCACCTACTCGGTCTTCGCCACCCGGCGGGCCTACGACTTCCTCTGCCTGGACATCGCCGAGCCGGGGCTGAACGTCAACGTCGTCGGTGCCCTGCCCGGGCTCACCACCGGGTACGGGCCGAGCCACCAGGCCACCGAGGACCTGGCCATCCTGCGCGGCTGCCCGAACCTGACGATCGTCGACCCGTGCGACTCGGTGGACATCGAGCAGGCGGTGCCGGCGCTCGCGGCCGCACCGGGACCCACCTACCTGCGGTTGCTGCGGGGCGCGGTGCCCACGGTGCTGGACGAGTACGACTACCGCTTCGAGCTGGGCAAGGCCGCCGAGCTGCGCACCGGCCGCGACGTCGTCCTCGTCTCCACCGGCCTGATGACCATGCGGGCGCTGCAGGCAGCGGCCCGGCTCGAGGCCGACCACGTCGACGTCTCCGTGCTGCACGTGCCCACGATCAAGCCGCTGGACACCGAGGCGATCCTGCGGGCCGCCCGGACCGACCGGCTCCTGGTCACGTGCGAGAACCACACGGTGATCGGCGGCCTCGCCGAGTCGGTCGCCGCGACGCTGGCCTTCGCCGGCGTCGGCAACCGGGTGGTGCCCATCGCGCTGCCCGACGAGTTCCTCGCCGCCGGCGCCCTGCCGACACTGCACGACCGCTACGGCCTGTCCACCGACGCCATCGTCGCCAGGGTCAAGCGCGAGCTCGGGGGCGCCTCCCCGGCCACGGGCGGCCCGTGGGCCGCCGACCCGGCGCCGGCCAGTGCCTGAGCACGCCGCACCGCACGCACCGCGGGGCACCCACGCCCGCACCCTCGACCCAGCCGCACCCATCACCTCCCGGAGGAACCCATGACCGTGTCCGACAAGACCGTGCTCATCACCGGAGCCGGCTCCAAGCGCGGCATCGGCCGCGCCACCGCCCACACGCTGGCCGCCGCCGGCTGGAACATCGCCATCCTCGACCTGGACGAGGCCAGCGCGAAGGACGCCGCCGCCGAGATCGGGGAACAGCACGGCGTCCAGGCCGTCGGCATCGGCTGCGACATCACCGACGAGGCCTCCGTCGACAACGCGCTCGCCGTCCTCGGCGACTCGGTGCCCCCCGTGGGCGCGCTGGTGAACAACGCCGGCATCACCTCACCGACCCCGTTCCTCGACGTCACCGGTGAGGAGTGGGACCGCATCTTCGCCGTCAACGTGCGCGGGGCCTTCAACGTCACCCGGCGGGTCACCCCCGGCATGGCCGAGCGCGGCTTCGGCCGGATCGTCTTCCTGTCCTCGGTCTCGGCCGAGCGGGGCGGCGGCGTGTTCGGCGGGGTCGCCTACTCGGCCGCCAAGGCCGCCGAGCTCGGCTTCACCCGTGCGCTGGCCCGCGAGCTGGGGCCCCGGGGGGTGACCGTGAACGCCGTGGCCCCCGGCCTGATCGACACCGACATCACCGGCGGAGCGCTCGAGGGCGAGCGCAAGACCCAGCTCGTCGCCGGGCTCCCCGTCGGGCGCAACGGCAACGTCGCCGACGTGGCCGACCTGATCACCTACCTCTGCCGCGAGGAGTCCGGGTACATCACCGGAGCGACCTACGACGTCAACGGTGGCGCGCACATCCACTGACCGATCCGCCGCCCGCTCGCGGGGCCTCGCCGGCTCCGCGGGCGGGCGGCGGCCCCATCCGAACGGGGTACCGGCCGCGCTACCGTCTCCGCCAGCGCGGCCGCGTCGGCGGCCGACGGCATCGAGGTCGCCGTGCTGGCCGAGGAGGCTGCTACCCCGAGAAGCCCGTTCCGTTCCCCCCGCGCATCGCCGATGCGTGTCCGCCAGATCCGGCTGCGAGATCGCGCCGACCGAGATCGCGCCACCTAGTGAAGAGGACGCCGCCCGTGTTCCAGAAGGTGCTGGTCGCCAACCGTGGTGAGATCGCCGTCCGGGCGTTCCGCGCCGCCTACGAGCTCGGGGCCGCCACGGTGGCCGTCTTCCCCTGGGAGGACCGCAACTCGGTCCACCGGCTGAAGGCCGACGAGAGCTACCAGATCGGCCAGCCCGGGCACCCGGTGCGCACCTACCTGGACGTCGGGGAGATCGTCCGGGCCGCCCAGCGGGCCGGCGCGGACGCCGTCTACCCCGGCTACGGCTTCCTGTCGGAGAACCCCGAGCTGGCCGCCGCCTGCGCGGCGGCCGGGATCACCTTCGTCGGCCCGTCGGCCGGGGTGCTGCGGCTGACCGGCAACAAGTCGCGGGCCATCGCCGCCGCCCGGGACGCCGGCCTGCCGGTGCTCGCCTCCACCGAGCCCAGCGAGGACGTCGACGCACTCGTCGCCGCCGCGGAGGCGATCGAGGGCCCGGTGTTCGTCAAGGCCGTCGCCGGCGGCGGCGGCCGGGGGATGCGCCGGGTCGACGACCGGGCCCAGCTGCGCAGCTCGATCGAGGCGGCGATGCGGGAGGCGGAGTCGGCGTTCGGTGACGCCACGGTCTTCTGCGAGCAGGCGGTGGTGGACCCGCGGCACATCGAGGTGCAGATCCTCGCCGACGGGCAGGGCAACGTCATCCACCTCTACGAGCGGGACTGCTCGGTGCAGCGGCGGCACCAGAAGGTGGTGGAGCTGGCACCGGCGCCCAACCTGGACCCGCAGCTGCGGGAGCGGATCTGCGCCGACGCGGTGGCCTTCGCCCGGGCCATCGGCTACAGCTGCGCCGGCACCGTGGAGTTCCTGCTCGACCGCGACGGCCGGCACGTGTTCATCGAGATGAACCCGCGGATCCAGGTCGAGCACACGGTCACCGAGGAGGTCACCGATGTCGACCTGGTGCAGTCCCAGCTGCGGATCGCGTCCGGGGAGACGCTGGCCGACCTCGGCCTGACCCAGGAGGCCATCGTGCTGCGCGGCGCCGCGCTGCAGTGCCGGATCACCACCGAGGACCCGGCCAACGGGTTCCGGCCGGACACCGGCCGGATCACCGCCTACCGCTCGCCCGGAGGCGCGGGGGTGCGGCTGGACGGCGGGACAGCGCTGGGCGCGGAGGTCGCCGCGCACTTCGACTCGATGCTGGTGAAGCTCACCTGCCGGGGCCGGACGTTCGACATCGCGGTGGCCCGTGCCCGCCGCGCGGTCGCGGAGTTCCGGATCCGCGGGGTGGCGACCAACATCCCGTTCCTGCAGGCGCTGCTGGACGACCCGGACTTCGCCGCCGGCCGGGTGACGACGTCGTTCATCGAGGAGCGGCCGCACCTGCTCACCGCCCGCAGCTCCGCCGACCGCGGCACCCGGCTGCTGACCTACCTGGCCGACGTGACGGTCAACCATCCGAACGGCGACCGCCCGCACCTGGTCAACCCGGCGGAGAAGCTGCCCGCCGTGGACCTGTCCGCCGCTCCGCCGGCCGGCTCGCGGAACCGGCTGCGCGACCTGGGGCCCGAGCGGTTCGCCGCCGACCTGCGGGCGCAGACCACGCTGGCGGTCACCGACACCACCTTCCGCGACGCGCACCAGTCGTTGCTGGCCACCCGGGTGCGCAGCAAGGACCTGCTCGCCGTCGCCGGGCACGTCGCCCGCAGCACCCCCCAGCTGCTGTCCATCGAGGCCTGGGGCGGGGCGACGTACGACGTCGCGCTGCGGTTCCTGGCCGAGGACCCGTGGGAGCGGCTGGCGGCGCTGCGCGAGGCGGTGCCCAACATCTGCCTGCAGATGCTGCTGCGGGGGCGGAACACGGTCGGCTACACGCCCTATCCCGAGCAGGTGACCACCGCGTTCGTGGCCGAGGCGGCGCGCACGGGCATCGACGTGTTCCGGGTGTTCGACGCGCTGAACGACGTCAGCCAGATGCGCCCGGCGATCGACGCCGTCCGGGACACCGGAACGGCGGTCGCCGAGGTGGCGCTGTGCTACACCGCCGACCTCACCGATCCCGGCGAGCAGCTGTACACCCTGGACTACTACCTGCGGCTGGCCGAGCAGATCGTCCAGGCCGGCGCGCACGTGCTGGCGATCAAGGACATGGCCGGGCTGCTCCGCCCGCCGGCCGCCGCGCGGCTGGTGACGGCGCTCCGCGAGCGCTTCGACCTGCCGGTGCACCTGCACACCCACGACACCCCCGGCGGGCAGCTGGCGACCCTGCTGGCGGCCTGGACGGCCGGGGTCGACGCGGTGGACGGCGCCAGCGCGGCGCTGGCCGGCACCACCAGCCAGCCGGCGCTGAGCTCGATCGTCGCCGCCACCGACCACACCGAGCGGGCGACCGGGCTGGACCTGCGGTCGGTCAACGACCTGGAGCCCTACTGGGAGGCCGTCCGCCGGCTGTACGCGCCGTTCGAGTCGGGGCTGCCGGCACCCACCGGCCGGGTGTACACCCACGAGATCCCCGGCGGTCAGCTGTCCAACCTGCGGCAGCAGGCGATCGCGCTGGGCCTGGGGCAGCGGTTCGAGGAGGTCGAGGGCATGTACGCCGCCGCCGACCGGCTGCTCGGCCGGCTGGTGAAGGTGACCCCGTCGTCGAAGGTGGTCGGGGACCTCGCGCTGCAGCTGGTCGGGGCCGGCGTCCCGGTGGAGGACTTCGCCGCCGACCCGGGCCGCTTCGACCTGCCCGACTCCGTCGTCGGGTTCCTGCGCGGCGAGCTCGGCGACCCGCCCGGCGGCTGGCCCGAGCCGTTCCGGTCCAAGGCACTGGAGGGCCGCCGTCCCGCCGAGCCGCCGGCCGAGCTGTCCGACGACGACCTGGACGGGTTGGCCAAGGAGCCCCGGTCGACGCTGAACCGGCTGCTGTTCCCCGGCCCGACCAAGGAGTTCCTGACCCACCGGGAGACCTACGGGGACACCTCGGTGCTGCCGAGCAAGGAGTTCCTCTACGGCCTGCGCACCAACACCGAGCACTCGGTCGACCTGGAGCCCGGCGTCCGGCTGCTGATCGGCATCGAGGCGGTGTCCGACGCCGACGAGCGCGGCATGCGCACGGTGATGTGCACCCTCAACGGCCAGCTGCGGCCGGTGTCGGTGCGGGACCGGTCCGTCACGTCGGAGGTCAAGGCCGCGGAGAAGGCCGACCGCAGCGATCCGCGCCAGGTGGCTGCGCCGTTCGCCGGGGTGGTCACCCTGGCCGTCGCCGAGGGCGATCCGGTGGTCGCCGGTCAGCAGATCGCCACGATCGAGGCGATGAAGATGGAGGCGGGCATCACCGCGCCGCAGGCCGGCACCGTCGCCCGGGTGGCGATCGGCCCGGTCCAGCAGGTGGAGGGCGGCGACCTGCTGGTCGCGCTGCAGTAGGGCGGACGGCCCCTGCCTCCGCTGCCTCGCGACCGTGGCGGCGGCGGGGGCCGTGCTGTGTACCGTCGTCGGCGATGGCCAGCGGCACAGGCGAGGCTCCGGCGGGCCGGCCCCGGGCGTGGGCGTTCCGGCTGCTCGCCGGTGCGCTGACCCTCGGGCTGGGCTTCGCCGCGACCGTCCAGATCAAGGAGACGCGCCAGCCGGGTGAGCACGTCGGGGCCACCCAGCAGGACCTCGTCGAGATCCTGGACTCGCAGAAGTCGGAGGAGGACGACCTCCGCCAGGAGATCGCCCAGGCGCAGCGGGCGGTGGACACCCTCGGCCGCAACGACGCGGACTCCGGACGCGCGCTGGCCGAGGCGCAGCAGCAGGCCGAGGTCATCGCGCTGCTGGCCGGGTCGGTGCCGGCGGTCGGACCGGGCGTGCGGGTCACGATCGAGGACCCGGAGGGCACGGTGCCGCCGAGCATCCTGCTCGGCGCCATCCAGGAACTGCGCGGCGCCGGCGCCGAGGCGCTGCAGGTCAACGGCGTGCGGATCGTCGCGTCCAGCTACGTGGTGGGCGCGCCGGGCAGCGTGGTCATCGACGGCCTGGGCGTGACCGGCCCCTACGTCCTCCTGGCGATCGGGCCACCCGACGACCTGGCCGCCGCGCTGACCGCCTCGGGGTCGCTGGTCAGTGACGTGGCCCGGGCCCAGGGGTCGGCCCGGGTGGAGAGCGCCGAGCGGATCGAGGTCACCGCCGTCGTGGCCTCCTGACCGGCGGCGCAGGATCAGGGGCGCAGGCTCAGGGGCGCAGGATCAGGGGCGCAGGATCAGGGGCGGTGCCCGATGGTGTGCGGCACGAAGAACGACAGGTCGTCGGTGATCAGCCCGTCGGACTCCCGGATGCCCAGCCCCGCGGCCTCGCCGTCCACCACCCAGGTGCCCAGCACCGGGTGGTGCGGGCCGTCCGGCCCGGCGAAGTCCGGCAGCTCGGCGAGCTGCTGCACGACCCACCCCTCCGCGCCGTAGCGGCCGCCGCGGGCCTCGAGCACCTGCTGCCCGCCCGGGGCGACCAGCTCCACGTTGCCGCCCTCCCGGCCCAGCAGCGGCTTGCGGGCGAACCCGGTCCCGGTCAGCTCGGCGGCGCGCGGGTCGTCGGCGAAGAAGGCCGGCAGCAGCAGCCGGGAGATGACCGGGTCGTGCTCGTAGCGCTGCCACAGCAGGGGCAGCAGCCCCTTGTTCGACCAGAGCATCTTCCAGATCGGCTCGATCCAGGTCGTGCCGCCGGGGCGGCGCAGGTCGGCCAGCACCGACGGCCCGTACGCGTCGTCGAGCAGCCACTCCCAGGGGTACAGCTTGAAGACGACGTCGATCCGCTTGCCCTGCGGGTCGTAGAAGTGGGCGTCGCCGGTGTCCAGGCTGATCTGCTCGGTGGTGATCACGACGGCCTCGTAGCCGGCCCGGGTGACGCAGTCGGCCAGGTAGGCCACCGTCATCCAGTCCTCACCGGAGGGGTCGCCCGCGGTCCAGGCCAGGTGCACCCGGGGCTTGCGGCCGTGCTCGGCCTGCCAGCGGCCGAGGTTGCGCTGCCAGGCGGCCACCAGCCGGTCGTCGAGCTGGTTCCACTGATCGGCGCCCTGCCCGGTCTCCAGGTGCCAGGACCACTGGACGACGGCGGCCTCCACCAGCGACGTCGGGGTGTCGGCGTTGAACTCCAGCAGTCGCGGCCAGCCGCTGCCGTCCCAGCGCAGGTCGAACCGGCCGTAGACGCTGGGCGGCTCGTCCTCCCAGGTCGCCCGCAGCACGTCGCGCGCCGACCGCGGCACGTGCATCCGGTCCAGCAGCCGGTCGTCGGCCAGCGCGGCGTCCCCGGCCTCGACGCAGGCGGCGAACAGCTGGTCGGTCGCGTCGGCCAGCCGGTCGATCTCGGCGGGGGTGAAGTCGTAGAAGACGTCCTCCCGCCAGTAGGACCGCACGTCCCCGCCCGGCACGGCGGTCTTGTTGTAGACCAGGCCCTGGGCCTCGATCTCGGCCTCCCAGCCGATCCGCGCCCGGCCGTAGAGCCGCTTCACGAACCGCCGCTCCCGATGCCGCCGCCCACCCGGCCCGAGCCGATGCCGCCGGAGATGCGGGTGCCCGAGGAGACCTTGCCGGACCGCGGCAGGCCGACCCGCGACCGGGCGGAGGTGTCGCTGGGATTGACCCGGGTGGCCGAGCCGGTGTACTGCGTCGGGATCCGCTGGCCGACCGAGTACCGGTTGCCGCCGAAGCCGCCGAGCAGGAAGAAGAACGGCAGCCCGCCGACGAAACCACCGTGCCGCTCGGCCTCCTCGCACTGGGAGTCGTCGACCACCTGGTCCTGCTCGTCGACGCAGTACACCTCGCGGGCCTCGTTGTCGTTCCCGGTGCCGCACCCGGCCAGGAACCCGATGGCCGCGCTGGTCAGTGTCACCGTTCCGAGCGCCCCCCGTACCCGGTTGCTCCTGGCCGTGCTCATGGACCCTCTCCCCTGCGCGCTCGTCGACCGACCAGGCACATGGTGTCCGACGCCGCCCCGGTCCGGGCACCCGGCCGCCCCCCGAGCGGCCGATGAGTTCTGCCGGCAGCGCTCTCCCCGGCCGGGCCGGTAGGCGGCTTGGGCAGGTTGGGCGGCTACGGTGCGCGGGTGCCTTCCGCCGTCCGCCCCGCCGCCGGCTACCTGCTCACCGTCGCGGCGGCCGGGCTGTTCGCCGTCAACGGCACCGTCTCCACGCTGGCGTTGCAGGCGGGCATCCCGGCCACCCGGCTGACCGCGCTGCGCTGCACCGGCGCCGCGGTGGGGCTGGTGGTGGTGCTGGCCGTGGCGGCCCCCGGGCGGCTGCGGGTCCGCCGCCGGGAGGTGCCGCTCCTGGCGGTGTTCGGCGTGGTCGGCATCGCGCTCACCCAGTTCCTGTACTACGTGGCGATCGGCCGGCTGCCGGTCGGCATCGCGCTGGTCTTCGAGATGACCGCCCCGGTGTTCATCGCGCTGTACGTGTGGCTGGTGCGGCACGAGCACGTGCGCCGCCGGCTGTGGGCGGCCCTCGCCCTGTCGCTGAGCGGCCTCGTGCTCGTCGCCCAGGTGTGGCAGGGCGGCGGGTCCCTGGACCCGCTCGGTGTCGCCGCCGGCCTGGCCGCCGCGCTCTGCCTGGCCACCTACTACCTGCTGGGTGAACGCGGCACCGCCGGCCGGGACGCGGTCACCCTGACCACCTGGAGCTTCGTGGCCGCGGCGGTGTTCTGGGCGGTCGCGGCGCCCTGGTGGACCTTCGACGCCGGGACGCTGGGCCGCTCGGTGCCGGTGTCGCTGGGGTCCCTGCAGATACCGGTGTGGGTGCTGGTCGGCTGGATCGTCGTCCTCGGGGCGGTGCTGCCGTTCTGGCTGTCGCTGGCCGCGCTGCGCCACCTGCCCCCCACGACGGCCGGCATCGTGGCGACCGTCGAACCGGTGCTCGCCTCGGTGGTCGCCTGGCTGTGGGTGGAGCAGGTGCTCACCGGCTGGCAGATCGCCGGCGGTGCCGTCGTGCTGGCCGGCATCGTGCTGGCCCAGACCGCCCGGACGGCGGCCGTCGGTCCCCTCCCGGAGGCGTCCCTGACCTGAGACCCCTCGCCCTGATGGGCTGCTCAGCGCAGTGGGATGTCCTGGCCGTGCTCCTCGGCCGGCCGGGGGCCGAACAGCCGGCGGTCGGCCGCGGAGATCGCGACGTCGTTGATGCTCGCCTCGCGGCGGCTCATCAGCCCGTGCCGGTCGAACTCCCACAGCTCGTTGCCGTAGCTGCGCCACCACTGGCCGCCGGCGTCGTGCCACTCGTACTGGAAGCGCACCGCGATCCGGTCGTCGGTGCAGGCCCACAGCGACTTGCGCAGCACGTAGTCCAGCTCGCGCTCCCACTTGGCGGTCAGGAAGGCGATGATCTCGGCGCGGCCGGTGAGGAAGAGGTCCCGGTTCCGCCAGCGGGAGTCCTCGGTGTAGGCCTGCGCCACCCGCTGCGGATCCCGGGTGTTCCAGGCGTCCTCGGCGGCCTGCACCTTCTGCGCCGCGGTCTCGGTGGTGAACGGCGGCAGCGGCGGTCGATCGGTCACGTCGAACCTCCTCGAAGCAGGTCGCTCATCGCATCTCCCGGGAATCGCGGCGTACGGGGGTCAGCCCGCGGAGGAGGTCGGGTCGTCGTCCAGGCCGGCCAGGTCGTCGGGCACGTCGACGGCCTGGGAACGCAGCGCCTCCAGCGGCACGATCTCCAGCGCCCGCGCGTTGGTGGCGGCCAGCACCACACCGGCCGGGACGCCGGCCTCGAAGGCCTGCAGCCAGCGCACCGCGACGACGCACCAGCGGTCGCCGGGCGCCAGGCCGGGAAAGCCGTACTCGGGGCGCGGCGTGCTCAGGTCGTTGCCCAGCTGCCGCTGCACCGCCAGGAACTCCGCCGAGACCACCGTGCAGACGGTGTGGCTGCCGCGGTCCTCGGGGCCGGTGCTGCAGTGCCCGTCCCGGAAGAACCCGGTCACCGGATCGGTCCCGCAGGGCTGCAGCGGCCCGCCGAGCACGTTGCGCTCGCCGGCGACGGCAGGTTCGGTCACCTGCGGATCATCCCGCGCCCGCCGCCTCGCCGCCCGGGGAGGACCGGGGCGGACCCGTTGCACAGCCGCCGCCGAGCCACGCGGCGGCCGCGTTGCACGCGTTCCTGCTGCCTTGCCCGCGCTGCACCCCGTGCAGCCCGGACACGGAACGTGCACAGGCTGCCCGAGCCGCGGGTCGCGCAACCGGTTGCGAGCAACGAAGCTGACCGGTGTGCAGGTACTCGTGACAGGAGCGTCCGGTTTCGTCGGCAGCCGGCTGTGCCCGGCGCTGGTGGAGGCCGGCCACACGGTCCGGGCGATGACCCGGCACCCGGACCGCTACTCCGGCGCCGGGGAACCGGTGGCCGGCGACGTGGGGGACGAGGCGTCGCTGCGCCGGGCGCTGGAGGGCTGCCGGGCCGCCTACTACCTGGTGCACTCGCTGGCCTCGGCGGACTTCCAGCAGCGCGACGCCGCCGCGGCCCGCGCGTTCGGCCGGGCCGCCGCCGGTGCCGGCGTCCGCCGGATCGTCTACCTCGGCGGGCTCGGGGAGGACTCCGACGACCTGTCGGCGCACCTGCGCAGCCGCCGGGAGGTCGAGCGCCTGCTGGCCGAGGGCGGCGTTCCGGTGACGGTGCTGCGGGCCGGGATCGTGGTCGGTCACGGCGGGGTCTCCTGGGAGATCACCCGGCAGCTGGTCGCGCACCTGCCGGCCATGGTCACCCCCCGCTGGGTGCACACCCGCACGCAGCCGATCGCCGTCGCCGACGTGGTCCGCTACCTCGTCGGCGTGCTGGAGGCGCCGGAGGCCGAGGGGCGGGTCTTCGAGGTCGGCGGCCCGGAGGTGCTGGAGTACGTCGAGATGCTCACCCGGGTGGCCGAGATCCAGGGCCGGCGGCTGTTCGTCGTCCCGGTGCCGCTGCTCACGCCGCAGCTGTCGTCCCGGTGGCTGGCGCTGGTCACCGACGTCGACGTGCAGACCGGCCGGTCGCTGGTCGACTCGATGAGCAACGAGGTGGTGGTCCGGGACGACGCCATCCGCGGCGTGGTGCCCATCGAGCCGATGAGCTACGACGAGGCGGTGCTGACCGCGCTCGGCGAGCGGGCCCGCGAGCGGCGCGAGGCCCGGGCCGGGCGGGGCGGAACCGGCCTGAGAGGGCGCCGGGCGTGACCCGGCGTGCGGCCGTCGCGGACACGGTGGCGGCGTGGCTGCCGTCCTGGCTGGTGGAGAAGGTGCCGCGGGACCACCGGGAGTCCGACGCCGCCTTCCGCCGGCGGCGCCGGGTGACCGCCGGCGTGTCGCTCGCCGGGGCCGGCCTGCTCGGGCTCTCGCTGTCCCGGGAGCCGGACTCCCCGGCGTTCTACGGGCTCACCCTCGGCGTGGCCGGCACCTGGGTCGCCGGTGGCTTCGCGTCCGGGCCGCTGCACCTGGGCTGGGTGCGGGCCTCGGCGAACACCCTGCGGCGCCCGCTGCTGACGCCGGTGGCCCTCGGGGCGGGCTCCTTCGGCGTGTTCTACCTTGCCGCGCTCGTCGCCCGGCGGGTGCCCGTGCTGGGGGCGGCGATCACCCGGGTGCTGCGCTACGCCCACCAGGGGTCGCCGCCGCTGGTGCTGACCACCACGCTGGCCAACGGCATGGCTGAGGAGGTCTTCTTCCGGGGGGCGCTGTACGCCGCGGCCGGCACCGCGCACCCGGTGCTGAAGTCGACCGCCGTCTACGCGCTGGCCACCACCGCGACCCGCAACCCGGCGCTGGTGCTGGCCTCGGTGGTGATGGGCCTGCTGTTCGGCCTGCAGCGGCGGGCGACCGGCGGGATCCAGGCCCCGCTGCTGACCCACCTCACCTGGTCGGTGCTGATGCTGCGCTTCCTGCCGCCGCTGTTCGCCGACCAGCCGTCCATCGACGTCCGCCGCGCCCAGTGACGCCGGTGCTCCGGCGGGTGCACCACCGCATCGGGCGACGCCGGCGTCGACCGGCTGACGCGGCGCCGTCCCGGGTGGCAGGCTCCGGGCGTGAGTGCTGAGACGTCCCCGGAACCGGAGGTGCTCTGGCGTCCCACGCCGGAGTCGATCGCGGCCAGCCAGCTGGGCCGGTTCGCCGCGGAGGTGGCCCAGCGACGCGGGCTGGACTTCGGCAGCCCGCCGGCCTACGACGCCATCTGGCGCTGGTCGGTGGAGCACCTGGACCAGTTCTGGGCCGACGTCGCCACATGGAGCGACGTGCTGCCCGGCGTCCCCGACGACCGGGTGCTTCCCCGCCGCGAGATGCCCGGCGCCGAATGGTTCCCCGGGGTGACCCTCAACTTCGCCGAGCAGGCACTGCGCCACGGCACG
>JAICZD010000056.1 GCA_025933855.1 Modestobacter sp.
GGCAGCTCGCCGCGGTCCAGCGCGGCGGCGATCCGCAGCGACATCTGGCGCAGCGCCAGCAGCCGCGCCGACAGCCGGCCCAGGGCCGCCAGGCCGGCCGGGTCCTGGGTGTCGGCGACCCGGCGGGCGAACTCGGCGACAAGGGGATATGTCGACAGGAACCGCTCCGGCCCGGAGCGCTCGAAGGCCAGCTCCGCGGTGACCTGGTGCCAGCCCGCGCCCTCCTCCCCGAGCAGCATGTCGCCGGGCACGACGACGTCGTCGAACACCACCTCGTTGAAGTGGTGGCCGCCGTCCAGGATCCGGATCGGGTTGATGGTGATCCCGGGCAGCGACAGGTCGACCAGCAGCTGGGACAGGCCCGCGTGCCGGTTGGCCGGATCGGCCGGCGAGGTGCGCACCAGCGTGATCGCGTAGTGGCTGACGTGCGCGTTCGACGTCCACACCTTCGCGCCGTTGACCACCCAGTCGCCGTCGCCGTTGCGCTGCGCCCGGGTGCGGATCGAGGCCAGGTCCGAGCCGCTGTCCGGCTCGCTCATCCCGATCACGAAGTAGCACTCGCCCGCCGCGATCCGGGGCAGGATCTCCCGGCGCTGCGCCTCGGTGCCGTAGCGGAGCAGGTTCGGGCCGGACTGCCGGTCGGCGATCCAGTGCGCGGCGACCGGCGCGCCGGCGGCCAGCAGCTCCTCGGTGACCGCGTAGCGCTCCATCGCGCTGCGCTCGTGGCCGCCGTACTCCTTCGGCCAGGTCATGCCCAGCCAGCCGCGCTCGCCGAGCTTCCGGGAGAACTCGGGGTCGACGCCGGACAGCCAGGTGTCGACGTGCGTGCTGAACGTGCCGGCCGCGAGCTCGGCGGCGAGGAACTCGCGCACCTCGGCGCGCACCACCTCGGCCGCCTCCGAGCGCGGCGCCGGCGCCAGCGTCAGCGAGTTGCTGCTCATCGTGCGGGTGCTCCCCACCTCGAGATGGACGTCGTCCTGCGTCGGTTCTACAGGGCCGGTCCGCCGCGCGCGCACGGGAGCGGCCCGGTCCAGCCCGGACGACGGCCGAGCAGGGCCGGCACCGGCTTTCCCCGGGGCCCGCGAACCCTCTACCGTCGCTCCGCACGGGAACCTGTTCGAGTCGACGGGCCGGGAGGCCGAGATGCGACGACTGACCCTGCTGCTGCGGTTCCAGCCCCAGGCCACCCCGCCCGCGGGGGACCCGCCCGCGTTGGACGTCACGTCCGGGCCCGGCACGGTGACCGTGCTGGACGGCGACGACGAGAACGGAACCGGCGACGGGGCGCCCACCGAGGCCAGCTACGTCACCCACGTCACGATGACCGGCGAGGAGACGTTCGAGGAGACCGGCGAGATCTTCTTCGACGGCGGCAGCCTGAAGGTGTCCACCGCGGTTCCGGGCATCATGCGGGCGGTCGAGGCGGCCGGCACGGTGCTGGGCTCGGTGATCTGGCAGGTCGAGGGCACCGGCCGCTTCGACGGGGCCACCGGCCTGGTGACGTCGAGCTTCGCCATCCAGATGGACGGCAGCGGCATCGTCGAGGAGCAGGTGGCACGGCTCCTGCTGCCCTGACAGCCTGCACCGGGTGACCGATCCCCATTCCCTGCAGCGGTTCGTCGACGCCCAGGACGCCGGGCGCACCTACCAGCAGGCGCTGCGCGAACTGCGCGCCGGAGCCAAGCGCGGCCACTGGATGTGGTTCGTCTTCCCGCAGGTCGCCGGCCTCGGCCGCAGCCCCACCGCGCAGCACTACGCCATCTCCGGGCCGGCCGAGGCGCGCGCCTACCTGGCGCACCCGGTGCTCGGGCCCCGGCTGCGGGAATGCGCGGAGGTGCTCACCGGGCTCAGCGGTACGTCCGCGGTCGCCGTGTTCGGCTCGCTGGACGCGCAGAAGCTGCACTCGTCGATGACGCTGTTCCACCGGGCGGCGCCGGACGAGCCGGTGTTCGCGGCGGTGCTGGAGCAGTGGTTCGGCGGGCGGCTCGACGAGGGGACGACCAGCCGGCTGTAGCCGGACGCGATCGCCCTGGACATGCCCTGAACGCAGGACTAGATTGCTGAACGTGCGTTCAGCCAGCGCTGCCGAGTCGGACCTGACGGCCCGCGCCCGGATCCGGGACGCGGCCATCCGGCGCTTCGGCGCCGACGGATTCGGCGCATCCGTGCGGGCGATCGCGGCGGACGCCGCCGTAAGCCCCGGCCTGGTGATGCACCACTTCGGCTCCAAGGAGGGCCTGCGCGCGGCCTGCGACGAGCACGTCCTGCGGGTCATCCGCGAGGCCGAGACCGACGCCTTCGCCAGCACCGGGCCGCTGGACCTGCTCGCCCACCTGGTGGGCATGGATCAGTACGCCCCGCTGGTCGGCTACCTCGTGCAGGCGCTGCTGGCCGGCGGCGACCTGGCCGCCACGCTGCTGGACCGGATGACCGCGGACGCCGTGGACTACCTGCAGGAGGCGGTCGCGGCCGGCCGGATCCGGCCCAGCCGCGACCCGGCCGCGCGGGCGGCGTTCCTGGTCGACGTCGGCATCGGCGCGGTGCTGTCCTTCGTGCGCCGGTACCCGCCCGTCGACGGCGACTTCCGGGCGACGCTGCGCGCCTACGCCGAGGCCAACAGCCTGCCGGCCCTCGAGCTCTACACCGAGGGCCTGCTCACCGACCGCAGCACGCTCGACGCCCTGCTGCAGTACCGGGCGGCCGAGCAGATCCCGTCACCACACACCGACACCGGGAGCTGAGCCATGTCCGCTGGACCGGCCGTGGAGGTCCGCGGCCTGATCAAGAACTTCGGCGACGTCCGCGCCCTCGACGGGCTGGACCTCACCGTCGACGCCGGCTCGGTGGCCGGCTTCCTCGGCCCGAACGGGGCCGGCAAGTCGACGACGCTGCGCATCCTGCTGGGCCTGCTGCGCGCCGACGGCGGCACCGCCCGGCTGCTCGGCGGCGACCCCTGGGCCGACGCGGTCGCCCTGCACCGCCGGCTGGCCTACGTGCCGGGGGACGTCGCACTGTGGCCCACCCTCACCGGTGGCGAGGTGATCGACCTGCTCGGCCGGCTCCGCGGCCGCGCCGACGCCCGGCGCCGCGACGAGCTGCTCGAGCGGTTCGACCTCGATCCCACCAGGAAGACCCGGGCCTACTCCAAGGGCAACCGGCAGAAGGTGGCGCTGGTGGCCGCGCTGGCCGCGGACGTCGACCTGCTCGTCCTGGACGAGCCCACCTCGGGCCTGGACCCGCTCAAGGAGGAGGTCTTCACCGAGTGCATCGGCGAGGCCCGGGCCGCCGGCCGGTCGGTGCTGCTGTCCAGCCACGTGCTGTCCGAGGTCGAGAAGCTCTGCGACACCGTCACGATCATCCGCAACGGGCGCACGGTGGAGAGCGGCACGCTGACCGAGCTGCGGCACCTGACCCGCAGCACGGTGACCGCCGACGTCGCCGCCGACCCGTCGGGGCTGGCCGCGCTGCCCGGCGTGCACGACCTGTCCCGCGACGGGCACCGGGTCCGGTTCCAGGTCGACAACGCGCACCTGGACACGGTCGTCGCCGCGCTGGCCACCCTCGGCCTGGACAGCCTGGTCTGCACGCCGCCGTCCCTGGAGCAGCTGTTCCTGCAGCACTACGGCGACGCCCTGCCGGTGCCGGACGCGGTCGGTGCCCGATGAGCGCGGCGACCACCCTGCCCGCTCCCGTGCCCGCGCCGCTGCCGGCCCGGGTCTCCGCCGGCGCCGGGCAGCTGACCGGCACCGGCGTGCTGCTGCGGGCCGCGCTGCGGCGCAACCGCCGGCGGCTGGTCACCTGGGTGCTGGCGCTCGGTGGCATCACGGTCTACGCGGCGGTGGCCCTGGGCGCGGTGTACCCGACCGCGGCCGACCGGCAGGCCCGCGCCGCCGTCATGGAGACCCCCGCCGGCATCCTGCTCAGCGGCCCCGGGTTCGGCACCGACGACTACACGCTCGGCGCGATGATCGCCAACGAGCTCGGCCTGACGGTGCTGGTCGCGGTCTCCATCATGTCGATCTCGCTCGTGGTCCGGCAGACCCGGGCCGAGGAGGAGTCGGGCAACGCCGAGCTGCTGCTGGCCGCTGCCGTCGGCCGGCGGGCACCGCTGGCCAGCGCGCTGGCGCTGATGGCCATCGCCGACGTCGCGGTCGCCGTGGTGATCACCGCCGGGCTGGCCGGCGCCGGGCTGGCCGCCGTCGACGCGGCCGCGCTGGCCGTCGGCTTCGCGCTCACCGGCGCCGTGTTCGGCGCGGTCGCGGCGGTCACCGCGCAGCTGTTCGTGCAGGCCCGGGCCGCGAGCGGCAGCGCGCTGGCCGTCCTGGGCGCCGCGGTGCTGGTCCGCGGCGTCGGCGACGTGCTGCACCACAGCGGCAGCCCGCTGTCCTGGCTGTCGCCGATCGCCTGGGCGCAGCAGACCCGGGCGTTCGTCGACCTGCGCTGGGAGCCGCTGGGGCTGTCCGTGGCGCTGGCCGCCGTCCTGGCGGCGCTGGCCCTGCGGCTGTCGGCGCGACGGGACGTCGGCGCCGGGCTGCTGACCCCGCGGCGCGGCCCGGCCGCGGCGTCCGGGTGGCTGGCGGGCCCGGTCGCCCTGCTCGCCCGGCTGCAGCGGGGCACGGTGGCCGGGTGGACCGCAGCGATGCTGCTGCTCGGGCTCACCTTCGGCTCGCTGACCGACTCGGTGACCGACATGATCGCCGGCAACCCGCGGCTGGCGACCGTCTTCGGCGGGGAGGGCGCCGGCCTGACCGACTCCTTCACCGCCGCCGCCGGCCTGTACTACGGACTGTGCGCGGCCGCCTTCACCGTGGGCTCGGTGCTGCGGCTGCGCGGGGAGGAGACCGCCGGCCGGCTGGAGCTGCTGCTGGCCGGCGGCGTCGACCGCCGGCGGGTGCTGGGCGCCGGGCTGGCCGTGGCCTGCGCCGCGGCGGTGCTGCTGCTCCTCGTCGCCGGGCTCGGCGGCGGGCTGGCCGCCGCGGCGGTCAGCGGGCGGGCCGGTGCGGTGCCCGACCAGCTCGGAACCGCCCTGGTGCAGCTGCCCGCCGTCCTGCTGCTCGGCGCGCTGACCGCAGTGCTCGTGGCCGCGGTTCCGCGACGCTCCGGGCTGGCCTGGGTCGCGGTCTGCTGGGTGGCGCTGCTGGGGATGTTCGGGCCGCTGCTGCAGCTGCCCGGCTGGGCGGCGCGGCTCTCGCCGTTCGGCTGGCTGCCCCGGGTGCCGGCGGTGGACGTCGACGTCGCGCCGCTGGCCGTCCTGCTGCTCGTGGCGGCGGCCCTGGGCGCGGTCGCCCTGCTGGCCTTCCGCCGCCGCGACCTCAGCGGTTGACCCGACCGTGGTCGTGACGGCCACCCGTCAGGGGCCCACGGCGAGCCTTGCGAGGCGTGCGGGAAGGGTGGGTCTTCGTCAGACGACCCGGATCCGCAGCCGGCGGAACCCGCGGCCCTTGTTCTCCATCTTCGTGACCTCCACCCGGCCCACGAGGGAGGTGGAGGCGACGTGGGTGCCGCCGTCGGCCTGGGTGTCCAGCCCGACGATGTCCACGATCCGCACCTCGGCCAGGTCCGGCGGCAGCAGGTCGGTCGCCGTCCGGATGATGTCCGGAATGGCGTAGGCCTCGGCCCGCGGCAGCACCTTCACCTCGATCCGGCGGTCGGCGGCCAGCTCGGCGTTCACCGCCTCGGCCACCCGGTCCTTGAAGTCCGGCGGCACCTCGGCGAGGTCGAAGTCCATCCGCGCGGTCAGCGGCTCCATGCTGCCGCCGGTCACCCGGGCACCGAAGTCGCGGAACACCACGCCGGTGAGCACGTGCAGCCCGGAGTGCGTGCGCATCAGCGCGGTGCGCCGCTCGTCGTCCAGGGCGCCGCGCACCGCCGTCCCGACCGGCGGCAGCGGATCGCCCTCGGCCGGCAGCAGGTACAGCTCGTCGCCCTTGCGGGTGCCGGCGATCCGGGTGCGGACGCCGCCCCACAGCAGCACCCCCTGGTCCGGCGGCTGCCCGCCGCCGCCGGGGTAGAACGCCGACCGGTCCAGCACGATCCCCTGCTCGGGGTCGGCGGCCAGCACGGTGGCGTCCCACTCCCGCACCGTCGCGTCCGCCAGGTCCAGCCGGTGGGTGTGCCCGTGCGCGCTCGTCACACCGCTCATCGTGCCCGGCCGGGCCGCCACCGCACACACCCGCCGGGGTGGACGACACTGGAGACCCCGACTCCGTGGCACGCTGTCGTGCCGCCCTCCGCTGCGCCCGGCAGCCGCGGAGCCGGCGAGACGGCACGCACACCACAGGGGGCTTCCCGAGTTGTCGAGTTCCACCGCACAGGTCACCCGCGAGACCGCACCGGACCTGGCCGCCGAGCAGGCGCACGTCACCGGCCTCTACCAGCGGCTGGACGACGCCCGCGAGCTCGCCGTCACCCGGCTGAAGCAGGCGATCTCCGGGCCGTCGGCCGGCAATCCGCAGTCACTCGGCGAGCGGGAGGCGGCCGTCCGGTTCCACGCCGCCCGGATCACCGCGCTGGACGCCGCCGACGCGGGCCTGGTGATCGGCCGGCTGGACCGGACCGAGCGCCCCGAACCGCTCTACATCGGCCGCACCGGCCTGCCCGCGGACGATCCGGCGGGCGATCCGGCGCTGGTCGACTGGCGCGCTCCGGCGTCCCGGCCGTTCTACACCGCGACCGCCTTCCGGCCCGAGGGCGTGCTGCGCCGCCGGCACATCCGCACCGTCGGCCGGCGGGTGACCGGCATCGACGACGAGGTCCTCGACGTCTCCGGCGACGGCGCCGAGGCCGCGGTCGGCGGGTCCGGGCTCACCGGTGAGGCGGCGCTGCTGCGCGCGCTGACCGCGGACCGCACCGGCCGGATGACCGACATCGTGCGGACCATCCAGGCCGAGCAGGACGCGGTCATCCGCAGCGACGCCCGCGGCGTCCTGGTCGTGCAGGGCGGCCCCGGCACCGGCAAGACGGCCGTGGCGCTGCACCGCGCCGCCTACCTGCTCTACACCCACCGCGAGCGGCTGGCCCGCAGCGGCCTGCTCGTCGTCGGCCCCACCCCCACCTTCCTGCGCTACATCGCCGACGTGCTGCCCACACTCGGCGAGACCGGCGTGCTGCTCGCCGGGCTCGGGCAGCTGCGGCCCGGGCTGGACGCCCGCGGCGAGGAGCGGCCGGAGGTCGCCGAGGTGAAGGGCCGGCTGGCGATGGCGACCGTGCTCGCCGCCGCGGTGAAGGACCGGCAGTCCGTCGGCCGCGAGATCCGCGTGGTGGCGATCGACGGGGAGCAGATCCGGCTGCGCCCGGCCGACCTGACCTCGGTCCGGACGGCGGCCCGGCGCGCGTCCCGCCAGCACAACCTGGCCCGGCCGGCGTTCCTCCGCGCCCTGGTGGACCTGATCGCCCGCCGCTACGCCGACCGGCTCGGCGCCGACGTCCGCGGCGGGGCGAACCTGCTGGACCGGGCCGACCTGCAGGCGCTGCGCGCGGAGGTGGCCGCGGAGCCCGCGGTGCGCCGGCTCGCCGACGAGCTGTGGCCGGTGCTCACCCCCGAGCAGCTGCTCACCGAGCTGTTCGCCTCCCCCGCCCGGATCCGGGCGGCCACCCGCGGCTGGACCGACGCCGACCGGGCACTGCTGCACCGCCCGGCCGGGGCGGAGTGGACCCCGGCCGACGTGCCGCTGCTGGAGGAGGCCGACGAGCTGCTCGGCGTGGACGACTCCGCCGAGCGGGCCCGGGAGCAGCGCCGGCTGCGGCGGGCGCGCGCCCACGCGCAGGAGACCCTGGACCTGCTGCACGGCTCCCGCTCCACCGACCTCGACGACGACGAGGAGGGCGAGGAGCTCACCGCCGGCGACCTGATCGACGCCGCGCAGCTGGCCGAGCGGGGCGCGGAGGCCGACTACCGGACGACGGCCGAGCGGGCCGCGGCCGACCGCAGCTGGACCTTCGGGCACGTGGTCGTCGACGAGGCGCAGGAGCTGTCGGCGATGGCCTGGCGGCTGCTGGTGCGCAAGTGCCCCACCCGGTCGATGACCGTGGTCGGCGACCTGGCGCAGACCGGCAGCCTGGCCGGCGCGACCAGCTGGCGGGAGGTGCTCGAGCCGCACGTCGGGCAGCACTGGCGGCAGGCGGAACTGACCGTCAACTACCGCACCCCGGCGGAGATCATGGCCGTCGCCGCGGACGTGCTGGCGGCCGGTGGAGCGGGCACCGCCGCGCCGACGTCCGTGCGCAGCACCGGCATCCCGCCGACCGCCGAGCGGGTGGCCGGCGACGAGCTGCTCGCGCGGGTGGCGGAGCGGACCGCGGCGCTGGCCGGCCAGGGCGGCACGGTCGCCGTCCTGGTGCCGCGCAGCCGGCTGGCCGACACCGTCGCGGGCCTGCAGCGGGCGCTGCCGGACGTCTCCGCCGGGCCGGCGGCCGACTCCAAGGCCGGCCCGGTCGTGCTGCTGCCGGAACAGGCGAAGGGCCTGGAGTTCGACTCGGTGCTGCTGGTCGACCCGCGGGGGATCCTGGACGAGGCGGTGCGCGGCGCCAGCGACCTGTACGTGGCGCTCACCCGGGCCACCCAGCGGCTGACGGTCCTGCACCCCGGCGAGCTGCCGGCCGGGTTGCACCGGCTGTCTCCCGGCTGACACGCCGGCGCCGGGCTCAGCCGGCCCGGGTGAGGGCGAGCAGCGCGATGTCGTCGGCGCGGTGGGTGCCGGCGAGGTCGGCCAGCAGCCGGTCGCACAACTGGTCGGGATCCGCGGTGGCGCTCCGCAGCGCCGAGGCCCGCAGCCGGGCCAGCCCGACGTCGACGTCGCTGCTGCGGCTCTCCACCAGTCCGTCGGTGAACAGCACCAGCGTCGCGCCCGGGGCGAGGACGCCGGTCCACTCCCGCGCCCCCGACGGCGGGGCACCGAGCATCCGGCTGGGCCGCACCGGCAGGTACTCGGCCCGGCCACCGGCCAGCAGCAGCGGCGGCGGGTGGCCGGCCGAGGCGATCCGCAGCCGGCCGGAGGGCAGGTCGATGGTGGCGAACAGCGCGGTGGCCATCCGCTGCAGGCCCAGCAGCGGCCAGCTGGCCTGCAGCCGGTCGATCACCGCGCTGGGCGCCGGACTCTCCACCAGCAGCGCCCGGTAGACGCTGCGCAGCTGCCCCATGGTGGCCGCGGCGGTGATGTCGTGACCCACCACGTCCCCGACCGCGATCGCCACCTGCCCGCCGGCCAGCGGTGCCACGTCGTAGAAGTCGCCGCCGATCTCCACGCCGCGGGTCGCCGCCAGGTAGCGCACCGCCACCGAGATCCCGGGCACGTCCGGCGGGGGCGGCGGCAGCAGGGTGGCCTGCAGGGTGTGCGACGTCCGCACCTCGAGCTCGTACCGCTGGGCCTTGGCCATCACCAGCGACACCTGGGCGGCGAGCTGCTCGATGACCTCGACGTCGGCGGCGGTGAACGGCCCGCGCCGCCGGTCGGCGTTCAGCGTGACCACGCCCAGCGCCCGGCCCTCGGCCATCAGCGGCACGCTGACGATGCCGGCCAGCTCCAGCCGGCGCACCGCCGTGAGCTCCCGGTCGTCGCGGACCACCGATCGCAGCCACTCGTCGTCCACGGTGCGGAACCACAGGGTGCGACCCTCGGCCAGCGCACGGCGGGCCGGGTACGGCAGGTCGCGCACCGGCGGCGCCCACTCCAGCAGGTCCTCGACGAGGTGCTGGCGGTCCGGGTCGCCGTGCCGGGCGGCGACCCGGCGGGCGCCGTGCTCGGTGATCAGGTCGACGAGGCACATGTCGGCCAGTCGCGGAACCGCCATGTCGACGAACCGCTCCACGGTCTCCCGCGAGCCGGTGGCGCCGGCCATCAGCCGCGCGGCGTCGAGCAGGAACGCCGAGCGCTGCGCCTGCCGCGTGGTCTGCTCGTGCAGCTGGGCCCGCTCCAGCGCCTGGCCGGCCTGCCGGCCCAGCGTCGCCAGCAGCGCCAGGTCCGCGGCCGGCAGATCCGCGCCCGGCTCCTCCAGGGTGATCAGGTCGCTCCCGTCGTCCTGGCCGTCCAGGCCGAGCACCAGCGCGCCCAGCCGGCGGCTGTCGGCCGAGACCGGGACGACGGCGACCCCGTGCAGCCCGGCGACCTCCAGCTGGGCCGCCAGCCCCGGCCGCCGGGCACGCAGCCCGTCGTCCAGCCGCACCACGCGGACGCCCTCGGCCAGCTCCAGCGCCCACTGTCCCCGGCGGTCGTCGGCGAGCTCGTGCAGCAGCTCGGCGGAGAAGCCCTCGGCGTGCGCCAGGACCAGCATCGGCGCCGGTTCCGGCTCCGGCTGCGCCCGGTGGTCGGCCAGCATGTGCCCGCGCACCCGCCACAGCGCAGCGCCGGCGGCCCGCACCGCGCGCCGGCCGCGGCGCACCACGACGGCCGCCACGTCGTCCACGGTGGTGGCCTCGGCGAGCTCGGAGACCACCTGCTGGACCGTGCGGGACCGTGCCTCGGACTCCTCCGCGGCGCGGCGGGCGGAGAGGATCTCCCGCTCGTACCGGCGCCGGGCGGTCGCCTCGAACAGCGTCGCCCGCACCATCACCGGCGCACCGTCGGCGTCGCGCAGCTCCACCGCGTTGACCAGGCAGGGCAGCAGTGACCCGTCCACCCGGACGACGTCCAGCGCCACCTCGCGGACCGCACCCTGCATGCGCAGCAGCGGCGCCAGGTGCGTGTCGTGGAAGACCTGCCCGCCGACGCTCAGCACGTCCCGCAGCCGGGTGCGCAGCAACTGCTCGGCGGTGCGGCCGGTCCAGGCGCAGAACGTCCGGTTGACCTTGACGATCGTGCCGTCCGGCAGCGTGGACAGGTAGCCGCACGGCGCGTTCTCGTACAGGTCCGCCGGATCGTCCTCGAGCAGCTGGTCCAGCTGGGCCCGGACGTCGCTACCGGAGCGCCGGTCCGCGGTCGCCATCGGTGCGCCGGCTAGAGGAACGCCCGGATCGCGGCGGTCGTCTCCTCCGGGGCGCTCAGGTTCGGGCAGTGCCCGGTCGCCGCCAGCTGGACGAAGACGCTGCCCGGCACGTGGTCGTGCACGAACCGGCCGGCGGACTCCGGCGCGATGACGTCCTGCGAGCACTGCAGCACCAGGGTGGGCACGGTGACCGCGGCCAGATCGGCGCGGTTGTCGGAGAGGAAGGACACCCGGGCGAACTGCCGGGCGACGTCGGGGTCGGTGCGGCAGAAGCTGTTGGTCAGCTCCTCGGCGAGTTCCGGCCGGTCCGGGTTGCCCATGATCACCGGAGCGATGGCGGTCGACCAGCCCAGGTGGTTGGCGTCCAGGCTGTCCAGCAGGTCGCGGACCTGCGCGCGGGTGAAGCCCCCGGTGTAGTCGCCCTCGTCGACGTAGCGGGCGCTCGGCCCCACCATGACCAGGGCACCGAACAGCTCGGGCGCCCGCCGGTAGGCCAGCACCCCGATCATCGCGCTCACCGAGTGGCCGACGAAGACCACGTCACGCAGATCGAGGGCGCGCAGGATCTCCACCACGTCGCCGGCGTAACCGCGCAGCGAGTCGTACTTCACCGGGTCGTAGGCGGAGAGATCGGAGTTGCCGAAGCCGACGTGGTCGAAGGTGACGACCCGGTGGTCGACCTCGAAGTCCGGCGTGACGAAGCGCCACATGTTCTGGTCGCAGCCGTACCCGTGGGCGAAGACGATGGGCCGCCCGCCCGGCACACCGCTCTCCCGGACGTCGTTACGGGTGCGCACGTCCATGCACCGAACCTACGGGACGACGCCGTCCGCTCTCCACTGTGCCGTGTGCACAACCGTCGCTGCGCGCGGGTGCCGGCCCCGGTCAGGCCGGTGCGTGCAGGCGGGCGCCGCGGGCCCGGCGGGCCGCGGCGTACGCCGGGCGGCGGAACCGGGCCATCGGGCCGTCCGCGGTCAGCCCCGGCGGCGGGTCGAGCACCGCGTCGACGTGCAGCTCGGGGTCCAGCGGCGGCGCGGGGGCCAGCAGCCGCAGCCGCCCGATCGGCTCCCACTCGCCGTGCTCGAGACTGGCCGCGAGGGTGAACCGGAACCCCTGCCGGGCGACGTCCCCGGCCAGACCGGACGGCGCCGACGGCACCCCGGACCGCTCGGGCAGCGCCGCGAACTGCACCTGTCCCAGCGGTGAGCCGTAGGACATGATCGAGCTGTAGACGGTCGCGGCGTCCCGGCGCAGCACCGGCACCATCCGGGACCACCGTCCGCGGCCGGTGGAGGACAGCAGCAGGTCGACCGGCCGCGCACCCGGGCCGGATGCCGGAAAGCGGATCGCCAGCCCGAGCAGGTCCGGCCAGCCCTCGGGCAGCCCCGCTCCGCGGGACAGCCGGACGAGGACGCGGTCCACCGACCGCTCGTCGATCCAGCCGACCCCCCAGGGCCGCGGCGGGCCGGTGCGGTCGAGCACCGCGTCGAACAGCACGCCCTCCGGGTGCATCGGCTTCGCGCCGCGCAGCCGGGTCAGGGCCGCGATCAGGACGGCGACGGCGCGACCGGCTGCGTCAACGGGCTGCGGCATCCCGTCGGGGTACCACCTCAGGCGCCGTCCCACCCATGCCGGAGGCCGCCTCGGCCACCGCCCGGCGCGGCCCGCCGGAACGCCGCGGCGAGGATGGCCCCATGCCACCTGCCGCCCCCGACCTCGGACTGCTGCTCGACGTCGACGGCCCGATCGCCAGCCCGCTGACCCGCACCATCGCCCAGCCCGGCATCGTCGCCGACCTGTGCACGCTGCTGGCCGCCGGCGTGCCGGTGGTGTTCAACACCGGGCGGTCCGATGCGTTCCTGCGCGCGCAGGTGGTGGCGCCGCTGCTGGCCGCCGGCCTGCCCGCCGGGGCCCGGCTGCACGCCGTCTGCGAGAAGGGCGCGGTCTGGGCGACCGTCGGCCGCGACGGCCTCGGCGAGGTGCAGGTCGACCGGGCGCTGGCGGTGCCGCCGGTCTGCGCCGAGGTGGTCGGCGGGCTGGTCGCCGGCCGGTACGGCGAGGCCATGTTCGTCGACGGCACGAAGCGGTCGATGGCCACGGTGGAGGCCCGCACCGACGTACCGGCCGGCCACTTCGCGCAGGCGCAGGCCGCCTTCGACGCCGAGCTGCTCGCCGCCCTCACCGCGCGCGGGCTCGGTGTGCGGCTGGGCGACCGGGTCGTGCCGGACGCCGGCGGGCAGTGCCCCTGGCGGATCGACCCGACCGTGATCGCGACCGATGTCGAGTCGGTGCGGGTGGGCAAGGACCTCGGTGCCCGCCGGGCGCTGGAGCTGCTGGCCGGCGACGGCCCGCTGCCCCGGCGATGGCACACCGTCGGCGACTCGGCGACCGACTACCGGATGGCCGACCAGCTGCACGCCCTCGGCCACCCGGTGACCCACGTCGACGTCCGCCCGGCCGGTCCGCTGCCGCCGGTGCCCTATCCCGTCGTCCGGGACCGGTTCCTGCGCGACGACGCCGCGGGCGCGGCGCACCTGCGCGCGCTGGTCGGGCAGCTGGCCTGAGCTGCCGGCCGCACCCTCCCGGGTCAGTGCCGGGACGTGCCGCAGTCCGCGCAGCGCTTGCGCGGCGCGGTGTTCCGGCGCCGGCAGTTGTCACAGGTCCACACCGAACGCTCGATCGTGCGCATGCTCATCCCCCTTCGGCCGGTGCTGCCGGCTCGCGTGTTCCGGCGGGGTCGTCGATCCTCCGCCACGACCGACGATAGATGCGGTCGATGACGCGGGGGTGTCCGTTGCGGAACGGCGGAGTGCGTTTCGCGGCACACCGGAGGTCAGCGCGCGGAACCGCACCCGCCCGCGCCGCAGGCACAGCCGCCGCAGCCGGCTGCCGGCGCGGGCTCGGGACGGCGGGCCAGCCGCCACATGCCCACCGCGCCCAGCAGGTTGGCCAGCCCGAGCACCGCCACCGCAGCGGCCACCACCGCCGTGCCGGCGGCCAGCAGGGTTCCGGTGCCGCCGAGCGCCCCCAGCAGCACGGCGGCCACCGCGACGGCAACGGCCCCGGCCAGCACCGGCGCCCGGCGCCGGCCGGTGA
>JAICZD010000270.1 GCA_025933855.1 Modestobacter sp.
GCAGCAGTACCTCGCTGTCGAGCTGCGTCACCTCGCCGAGCAACGCTCGGTCAGCGACGTCCTCGACGAGGTCGAAGCGCAGCACGGCGGTCGCGTCGGCCTGCAGGCGGCCGTGGCCGACCTGGACGAAGAACGCTCGCGGCGCTGAGCGTCCAGGCGAGCCGCACGATGATCGTCGTCGACGCCTCCATCCTGGCCAATGCCCTCGCCGACGACCAGGCGGCCGGGGAGGCAGCCCGGCGTGAGCTGCGCGCAGCCGATCAGGTCACCGCACCGGATCTGGTCGACGTCGAGACCGTGTCGGTGCTGCGCAAGCGCTGGCTGGCTCGCACGCTGAGCGACCAGCGTCTCCTGGCTGCCGTCGGACATCTGCAGGAGTTGCGGTTCGAGCGCGTCCCAACGCTGCGACTGGTGCGGCGCGCCGTGGAGTTGCGCGCCAATGTCAGCGCCTACGACGCCTGTTACGTGGCCCTGGCCGAGCGGTTGGACTGCGAGTTGATCACGGCGGACGGTCGGCTGGCCGCCGCTCCTGGCCCTCGGTGCGCCATCCGCGTCCTGCGCTGACGGCGCTTCGGTAACCCACCCACCTGCTGGAGGACCGCGGCGCGTCGCGTTCCGCTTCCGTCACAGCACCAAAGGGTGGACACCCGCGGCCTTCGATGACCAGTTCCCGACAACGGCTCGCCCGGGGACCGTCCAACTTTGGTGCCACGCTGGTCATCCGGCGTCCCAGACGTCCCATCCGCACCGGTCCGCACTGGCGCCCACCGGCGCAGGTCAGGCAAACTATCGGCCGGTACCCGGTACCGGAGCACGCCCGAGACACACCACCGCACGACAGGTCCGTTGGGGAAGACGAGGCCAGTCGAGTCGATGGAGGTGCCCCGTGCAGCGACGGTCAACCCAGGGTGTCGTCTTCGTGCACGCGTGCCCGAAGGCGCTCTGCCAGCACGTCGAATGGGCGCTCGAACGCGTCCTGGGCGGGCGGGTTTCTTTGACGTGGGCCGAACAGCCCGCGGCGCACGGGTCCTACCGTGCGGAGGTCGCCTGGACCGGATCCACCGGCACCGGTGCGAAGCTGGTGGCTGCCCTCCGGCAGTGGCCGATGCTCCGTTTCGAGGTCACCGAGGAGCCGAGCCACGGCAGCGACGGGGAGCGCTTGGCCTACGTTCCCGGCCACGGCGTCTTCCGTGCCGCCACCAGCGCCAACGGCGACCTCATCGTGACCGAGCAGCAGCTGCGGCACCTCGCCGCCACCGCCACCTCGCCGGAGGCCTTCCGGCACGGCGTGGACGCCCTCCTCGGCGCTCCCTGGGACGCCGACCTCGAGGCCTACCGGCACGCCGGGGACGGCACCCCCATCACCTGGCTGCACCAGGTCGTCTGACTCCGGCACGGCAGGACCGCCGAACTCGCCGGAAGGTTGCCGACCTCGCCCTACAGCGCCAGGTCGGCGACCGCAGCGCGAGGTCGGTGGGTGGGTGGCGGGCGAACGCCCAGCGGCCCGCATCCCTCCTCGACGGGGGCCCTTCCTACAGCGGGATGTTGCCGTGTGCGCCGCGGCCCGACGGCGCCTGCGCCAGCGCCGCGACCAGCCGGCTCCGGGTCTCCGCCGGGTCGACCACCTCGTCCACGACACCGATCTCCCGGGCGCGGTTGA
The DNA here is from genome assembly GCA_025933855.1 of Modestobacter sp. Classification (GTDB taxonomy): domain Bacteria; phylum Actinomycetota; class Actinomycetes; order Mycobacteriales; family Geodermatophilaceae; genus Modestobacter. Next base: position 1,661 of record JAICZD010000270.1, read on the forward strand.
CCCCGCCGGCGATCCGCTCGTGCTCGGCGGCCAACTGCGCGTGCAGGGCCTCCCGCTCACCGGGCAGGGCGGCGGCCAGCTTCTTGCGGTGCAGGATGCCGACCGCGGCCTTCGCGCCCATCACCGCCACCTCGGCGCCCGGCCACGCGAACACCGCCGTCGCCCCCAGCGACCGGGCATTCATCGCGATATAGGCCCCGCCGTAGGACTTGCGGGTCACCAGGGTCACGCGCGGGACGACCGCTTCGGCGAAGGCGTGCAGCAGCTTCGCCCCGCGCCTGACCACGCCGTCCCACTCCTGCCCGACCCCGGGCAGGTAACCCGGGACGTCGACCAGCACGACCAGCGGCACCCCGAACGCGTCGCACATCCGGACGAACCGGGCGGCCTTCTCCGCCGACGCCGAGTCCAGGCACCCGCCCAGCCGCAGCGGGTTGTTCGCCACCACCCCGACGGTCCGGCCGGCCAGCCGGCCCAGCGCGGTCACGATGTTCGGCGCGAAGCGGGGGTGCAGCTCCAGCGGAGGTCCGTCCAGCAGGGCGGTCACCAGGGGGTGGACGTCGTAGGCCCGGTTCGGGCGGTCCGGCAGCAGTGCCGCCAGGTCTGCACCGGGCCCGCGCTCGCTGGTGGAGTAGGACCCCTGGGCGGCCAGCAGGTCGACCGCCCGGCGGGCCGTCTCCAGCGCCTCGGCCTCGCTGCCGGTCACCACGTGGACGACCCCCGAGCGCCGGCCGTGGGTGTCCGGGCCGCCCAGCCGCTCCATGTCGACGTCCTCACCGGTCACCGACCGGACCACGTCGGGACCGGTGACGAACACCCGCCCGGCCGGCCCCATGATCACCATGTCGGTGAGCGCCGGGCCGTAGGCGGCGCCGCCGGCGGCCGGCCCGAGGACAACGGAGATCTGCGGCACCCGCCCCGAGCAGCGGACCATCGCGGCGAACACCTCACCGACGGCGTGCAGCGCGGTGACACCCTCGGCGAGCCGGGCCCCGCCGGAGTGCCAGATGCCCACGATCGGCACCCGCTCCCGCAGGGCGAGGTCCATCGCCTCGACGATGTGCCGGCAGCCGTCGACCCCCATCGCGCCGCCCATCACGGTCGCGTCGGTGCAGAAGGCGACCGCCGGCGAGCCGGCCACCGTGCCCCGGCCGGCCAGCACCCCGGAGGTGTCCCGTGCGAACAGCGTCCGCATCGACCCCGGGTCGAAGAACCGCGACAGCCGGTCCTCCGGGTCCCGCGGGTCGACGGCCGTGGCCGGGGGCGGGGCGGCGAGCGTGGTCACGGGCGTCTCCAGGCGGTCGGTCGGGAGGAATGTGGCCCGGTGCAGGTCCCGCCGCGCCCGTTCGAGCGGTGGGGGCGGCGGGTCTTCGTCAGGCGGTGGTGAACACCAGGGCCAGGTTGTGCCCGCCGAAGCCGAAGGAGTCGTTCAGCGCCGCGGAGAACGTGGCCCGCCGCGGGTCGCCGCGGACGATGTCCAGCGCCTGCACCGCCGCGTGGTCGTCGGGGTCCACCAGGTTGGCGGTGGACGGCACGATCTGGTCGCGCAACGCCAGCACGGTGAACACCGACTCCAGTGCGCCGGCGGCGCCCAGCAGGTGGCCGGTCTGGCTCTTGGTCGCCGTCACCAGGGGGTGGTCGCCGATGGTGGTGTGGATGGCGGTGGCCTCGGCGGTGTCGCCCATCGGCGTGGACGTGGCGTGCGCGTTCACGTGCCCGATGTCGCCGACGCTGAGCCCGGCGTCCTTGATCGCGGCGGCCATCGCCCGCGCGCCGCCGGCACCCTCGGGGTGCGGGGCGACCAGGTCGTAGCCGTCGGCGGTGGCGCCGGCGCCGGCGAGCCGGCCGTAGACCGTGGCGCCGCGCGCCCGGGCCGCGTCGGCCCGCTCGAGCACCAGCGCGGCGGCGCCCTCGGCCAGCACGAAGCCGTCCCGGCCCTTGTCGAAGGGGCGGGAGGCGGTGCCGGGCTCGTCGTTGCGGGTGCTCATGGCGCGCATCGCGGCGAAGCCGGCCATCGGCAGCGGGTGCACGCAGGCCTCGGCGCCACCGACCAGCACCATGTCGGCGCGGTCGAAGCGCAGCAGGTCCAGACCCCAGCGGATCGCCTCGGCACCGGAGGCGCAGGCGCTCACCGGCGCGTGTACCCCGGCGCGGGCGCCGACCGCGAGCCCGACCGCAGCGGCCGGTCCGTTGGGCATGAGCATCGGGATGGTGTGCGGCGAGACCCGCCGGGGGCCCTTCTGCTCCAGGATGTCGTCCTGGCCGAGCAGGGTCAGCGC
>JAICZD010000055.1 GCA_025933855.1 Modestobacter sp.
GCAGAACCAGGCGATGACCAGCGGCCGCACCGACAGCCGCTTCATCGACGTCAAGCGCACCTACCCCAAGCCGCTGCCGATCAGCAGCCAGGTGCTGCTCGACCGCGAGCGCTGCGTGCTGTGTGCCCGGTGCACCCGGTTCAGCGAGCAGGTGGCCGGCGACCCGTTCATCCAGCTGTTCGAGCGCGGCGCCCTGGAGCAGGTCGCGATCTCCCCCGGGGATCCGTTCGAGTCCTACTTCTCCGGCAACACCATCCAGATCTGCCCGGTCGGCGCGCTGACCAGCGCCACCTACCGGTTCCGCGCCCGGCCGTTCGACCTGCGCAGCGAGCCCAGTGTCTGCGAGCACTGCGCCAGCGGGTGCGCCCAGCGCACCGACTACCGGCGGGGCAGCGTGATGCGCCGGCTGGCCGGTGAGGACGCCGAGGTCAACCAGGAGTGGAACTGCGACAAGGGCCGTTTCGCGTTCCGCTACGCCACGTCCAACGAGCGGCTGACCACACCTCTGGTCCGCCGGGACGGCGAGCTCCAGCCGGCGTCCTGGCCCGAGGCCTGGGCTGCGGCGGCCGCCGGGCTACAGGCGGCGCAGCGCGCCGGCGGCGTCGGCGTGCTGCCCGGCGGCCGGCTGACCGTGGAGGACGCCTACGCCTATGCCAAGTTCGCCCGCGTCGTGCTCGGCACCAACGACGTCGACGCCCGTGCCCGGGCCCACTCCGCCGAGGAGCTCGCCTACCTCGCCGCACACGTGGCCGGCACCGCTCCCGGTGCCGGGGCGGTCACCTACGACGACCTCTCGGCCGCCCCGACCGTGCTGCTCGTCGGGTTCGAGCCCGAGGAGGAGTCCCCGATCGTCTTCCTGCGGCTGCGCCGCGCCGTCCGGACCAAGAAGCAGCAGGTCTTCGACATCGCCCCGTTCGTCACCCGGGCGGCGGAGAAGCTGCAGGCGACCGTGCTGCTCACCGCGCCCGGCGACGAGGCCGCCATGCTGCGGACCCTGGCCGAGCCGCTGATGGAGGGCGCCGACGCGGCGGCAGCCCAGGCGCTGTACCACCCGGGCGCCATCGTGCTGGCGGGGGAGCGGCTGGCCGAGGTTCCCGGTGGCTTCTCGGCGCTGGCCGCGCTCGCCGCGGTGACCGGTGCCCGGGTGGGCTGGGTGCCGCGGCGGGCCGGGGAGCGCGGCGCCCTGGAGGTCGGCGCGCTGCCCGGCCTGCTGCCCGGTGGCCGCACCGTCACCGACGCCGCCGCCCGCGCGCAGGTCGCCCAGCGCTGGGGGTACGACGTCCCGCAGACCCCCGGACGCGACCTCACCGGCATCCTGACGGCAGCCCGGGACGGCGTGCTGGGTGGTCTGCTCGTCGGCGGGGTCGACCCGGCCGACCTCCCCGACCCCGCCCTGGCCGAGGCGGCGCTCGCCGCTGCCGGCTTCGTGGTCAGCCTGGAGCTGTTCCCCAGCGCGGTCACCGCTGCTGCCGACGTGGTGCTGCCCGTGGCGGCGGCGCCGGAGAAGGCCGGCAGCTACCTGGACTGGGAGGGCCGCGTCCGCGCCTTCGACGCGACCCTGCACGGCACCGGCCAGCTGACCGACGGCCGGGTGCTGCACGGGCTGGCCGAGGAGATGGGGGTCGACCTCGGCCTGGCCGGCGTCCTCGATGCCCGGACCGAGCTGGTTGCCCTCGGCGGCGCCACCGGGACCGTCGCTCCCCGGGGACTCGCTGTCCGCCCGCCCCGGGCCCGGGAGCTCGGGGACGAGGAAGCGGTGCTGGCGTCCTGGCGGCAGCTGCTGGACGTCGGAACCCTGCAGCGGGACGAACCGGCACTGGCCGGCACCGCCCGGCCGCCCGTCGCCCGCGTCGGCAAGGACACCGCCGGCCGGCTGGGGCTGGCCGACGGGGAGCCGGTCACCGTCACCGGCCCGTCCGGGTCGGTGACCCTCCCGGCGGCCGTGGTCGAGATGCCCGACCAGGTGGTGTGGCTGCCGATGCGGTCCCCGGGCTGCGCGGTGCGGACCGATCTCGGCGCCGGCCCGGGTTCCGTCGTCCGGCTCTCCGCCGGCCCGCCGGCTCCCGGGGCCACCGCCGTCTCGACGCTGAGCGGAGGCGCGGCATGAACCTGCTCGCCGCACGGAACCAGCCGACGCTGGAGGACTTCGGGCACGACGTCTGGTGGATCGTGCTCATCAAGATCGTCGGCATCTTCGCCGTGCTGGTCCTGATGACGCTGTTCGCCATCGTGTTCGAGCGCAAGGTCGTCGCGCGCATGCAGCAGCGGATCGGCCCGAACCGGGTCGGCCCCCGCGGCTACCTGCAGAGCCTGGCCGACGGCCTGAAGCTGGCGTTCAAGGAAGACATCATGCCGGCGCTGGCCGACCGGCCGGTCTACTTCCTCGCCCCGGTGATCGCCACCATCCCGGCGTTCCTGGCGTTCTCGGTCATCCCGCTCGGCCCGAGCGTGAGCATCTTCGGCCACCGCACGCCGCTGCAGCTCACCGACGCCCCGATCGGCGTGCTGATCGTGCTGGCCTGCTCGGCGATGGGTGTCTACGGCATCGTGCTGGGGGGCTGGGCCTCCGGCTCGACCTACCCGCTCCTCGGCAGCCTGCGCAGCGCCGCCCAGATGGTCAGCTACGAGATCGCGATGGGGCTGTCCATCGTCCCGGTCTTCCTCTACGCCGGCACGCTGTCGACCTCGACCATCGTCGCCGCGCAGGCCGACGGCAGCCGGCTCAGCTTCTTCGGCGCCGGCTTCACCGGGCCCAGCTGGTACGCCGTCCTGCTGCCGGTCTCCTTCGTCATCTACGCCGTGGCCGTGGTCGGGGAGACCAACCGGGCGCCGTTCGACCTGCCCGAGGCCGAGAGCGAGCTGGTCGGCGGCTTCCACACCGAGTACTCGTCGCTGAAGTTCGCGCTGTTCTTCCTGGCCGAGTACGTCAACATGGTCACCGTCTCCGCACTGGCGGCCACGCTGTTCCTCGGCGGTTGGCGCGCGCCGTGGCCGATCTCGATCTGGGACGGCGCCAACACCGGCTGGTGGCCGCTGCTGTGGTTCTTCGCCAAGGTGGTCATGGCGCTGTTCGTGTTCATCTGGCTGCGCGGGACCCTGCCCCGACTGCGCTACGACCAGTTCATGCGCTTCGGCTGGAAGGTCCTCGTCCCCACCGCGCTGGTCTGGATACTGGTGGTGGCCACCCTGCGCACCGTCTCCCGCGAAGCCGAGCTCGACGGCGGCGAGATCGCCGTCTTCGTGGGCGTGCCGGTGGCGCTGATCCTGCTGGCCGGTCTGCTGGTGGCCTCCCGCATCAGCAACCGGACCACCCGGATCGCCGCCGCGAACGCCGCCGCCGGCTCGACGAACCCGACCGAACCCGAGCCGGAGGTCCTCCCCGCGGTGGGCCCGCGTCGCCGGCCGGACGGCGGCACCGGGCCCGCCGGCGGTTTCCCCGTCCCGCCGATGGACCTGAAGGTGCCCCCGTCACCGCGGCTGCGCAGCCGCGAGCCGGTGGCCGCCGGCGGGCTCGTCGGCACCGGTCGCCGCACTTCCGCCACCACCCCAGAACAGGACGGCGATGTCTGACCTCACCCCCGCACCGCGCACCGGTGGCGCGGAGGTCGCCCGGCGCGCGGAGACCGGCGCTCCGCCGGCGAAGCGGACCAGCTGGCTGCCCGCCCCGGCGCAGGGCTTCGGCGTCACCTTCTCGACCATGTTCAAGAAGGTGACGACCGAGGAGTACCCCGACGTCCCCAAGCAGACCAAGCCCCGGTACCACGGCCGGCATGTGCTGAACCGGCACCCCGACGGCCTGGAGAAGTGCGTCGGTTGCGAGCTCTGCGCCTGGGCGTGCCCGGCCGACGCCATCTACGTCGAAGGCGGCGACAACACCGAGGACGCCCGTTTCTCCCCCGGGGAGCGCTACGGCCGCGTGTACCAGATCAACTACCTGCGCTGCATCTTCTGCGGCCTGTGCATCGAGGCGTGCCCGACCCGCTCGCTGACGATGAGCAACGACTTCGAGCTCGCCGACGACAACCGGCAGGACCTGATCTTCACCAAGGAGCAGCTGATGGCCCCGCTGCTGCCCGGCATGGAGGCACCCCCGCACCCCATGCGACTCGGCTCCGACGAGCGCGACTACTACCTGCGGGACCCCGAGCCCGGGTCGGCCGCCGAGCCGGTCGTGGGGGAGCGGCCATGACCGCGCTGGCCGCGGCGGCCGACGGGGCGGTGCAGATCGGCACCGGCGAGGCCGTCGTCTTCTGGATCCTGGGACCCATCGCCGTCCTCGGGGCGCTGGGGATGGTGTTCAGCCGCAACGCCGTGCACTCGGCGCTCTTCCTGGTCAACACCATGCTGGCGCTGGGCGTGTTCTACGTGGTGCAGGAGGCGCCCTTCCTCGGTGCCGTGCAGATCATCGTCTACACCGGCGCGATCATGATCCTTTTCCTGTTCGTGCTCATGCTGGTCGGGCGGGACAGCTCGGACTCGGTCGTGGAGACGCTGCGTGGTCAGCGGGTGGCCGCCACGGTGCTCGGCGTCGGTTTCGCCGGCCTCGTCGGCGCCGGGATCGCCCGGGCCACCGAGGGCACCGCGGTCCGCGGACTGGACGCCGTCCAGGGCGCGGAGGGCAACATCCCGGCGATCGCCCGGCTGCTGTTCACCCGTTACCTGCTGGCCTTCGAGGTCACCAGCGCCCTGCTGATCACCGCGGCGGTGGGGGCGATGGTGCTGGCGCACACCGAGCGGGAAGCGGGCAGCCGGCAGAGCCAGAAGGAGCTGTCCCGGGCCCGGTTCCTGACCGCCGAGCACCCGCAGACGCTGCCCGGCCCCGGCGTGTACGCCCGGGCCAACTCCATCGCGGCCCCCGGCCGGCTGCCCGACGGCTCCCCGTCACCGCTCAGCTTCGCCACCGGGGTCGAGCCCCAGGACGTCGACGAGCTGCCACCCGCGCGCAGCCTCGGCGTCGAGCGGGCGGGCCTTCCACACAGCGGCGGAACCGATGCGGCCCTCGGCACCCTCGGCGGCGCAACCACCGGCCCCACGCCCGGCAGCGGTCAGGAGCCACCACGATGAGCCGCCTGCCAGCACGGCGCCGCGGTCCCGTTCCTGCGCCGGAGGTGCGTCGATGAGCATCGCCAACTACCTGGTGCTGGCCGCCGTGCTGTTCACCATCGGCGCGGTCGGCGTACTCGTCCGGCGCAACGCGATCGTGGTGTTCATGTGCGTGGAGCTGATGCTGAACTCGGTGAACCTGACCCTGGTCACCTTCGCCCGCTCCACCGGCACGCTCGACGGCCAGCTGATCGCCTTCTTCGTCATGGTCGTCGCGGCGGCCGAGGTCGTCATCGGCCTGGCGATCATCATGTCGATCTACCGGACCCGCCGTTCGGCGTCCGTCGACGACGCCAACCTGCTGAAGTACTGAGCGAGACGGGACATCCACCGACGTGTCTGAGACGCTGCCCGCTTCCGGGCTGCTCGCCTCCTCCTGGCTGCTGATCGCGCTGCCGCTGGCCGGGGCCGCGGTGCTCCTGCTGGGCGGCCGGCGCACCGACCGCTGGGGGCACCTGCTGGGTACCGCCACCGTGGTCGCCGCCTTCGTCGTCGGGCTGCTGTGCACCGTCCAGCTGGCCGGCCTGGAGCAGCGGTCGGTGGACGTCGATCTGTTCACCTTCCTGCAGACCGGTTCCCTCGACGTCCGCGCGGGCCTGCTGTTCGACCCGCTGTCCGCGGTGTTCGTGCTGCTGATCACCGGCGTCGGCGCGCTGATCCACGTCTACTCGATCGGCTACATGGCGCACGACCCCGCCCGCCGGCGGTTCTTCGCCTACCTCAACCTGTTCGTCGCCGCGATGCTCCTGCTGGTGCTCGGGGACAACTACGTCGCCCTGTACGTCGGGTGGGAGGGCGTCGGCCTGGCCTCGTACCTGCTGATCGCCTTCTGGTACACCCGCCCGGCCGCGGCGACCGCGGCCAAGAAGGCGTTCATCATGAACCGGGTCGGCGACGTCGGCCTGGCCCTGGCGATCTTCCTGATGTTCGCCCAGCTGGGCACCGTGTCCTACGCCGGCGTCTTCGGCTCGGTCGGGCTGCTCGCCGGCGGCACGGTCACCGCCATCGGCCTGCTGCTCCTGCTCGGCGCCTGCGGCAAGTCGGGTCAGTTCCCGCTGCAGGCCTGGCTGCCCGACGCCATGGAGGGCCCCACCCCCGTCTCGGCGCTGATCCACGCCGCGACCATGGTGACCGCCGGGGTCTACCTGATCGCCCGCAGCGCCCCCATCTTCGACGCCACTCCGGCCGCACGCACCGTCGTGCTGGTCATCGGCGCCCTGACGTTGATGATCGGCGCGATCGCCGGGTGCGCCTACGACGACATCAAGAAGGTCCTCGCCTACTCGACGGTCAGCCAGATCGGCTACATGTTCCTGGCGGTGGGGCTCGGCCCGGTCGGCTACGCCGCCGGCATCGCGCACCTGCTGAGCCACGGGTTCTTCAAGGCCGGGCTGTTCCTGGGCGCCGGGTCGGTCATGCACGCCATGGACGACGAGACCGACATGCGCCGCTTCGGTGCCCTGGCCGGCAAGGTCCCGGTCACCTTCGCGACCTTCGGCCTGGGGTACCTGGCGCTCATCGGGTTCCCCTTCCTGTCCGGCTACTACACCAAGGACGCGATCATCGAGGCGGCCTTCGACCGGGGAGGGGTCTCCGGCTGGCTGCTCGGCGGCGTCGCCGTGCTCGGCGCGGGGCTGACCGCCTTCTACATGACCCGGCTGATGCTGATGACCTTCTTCGGCCGGGCCCGCTGGCGCGACGGCGCGCACCCGCACGAGTCCCCGCCGGTGATGACGGCGCCGATGGTGCTGCTCGCCGTCGGATCGGTGGCCGCCGGGTTCCTGCTGGTGCAGGTCTTCCCGCTGGCCGACTGGCTCGCCCCGGTGTTCGGCGAGCCCGAGGAGGCCGCGCACGTGGTCGCCCCGCTGACGATCGGGGTGGTGCTGACGCTGGTGATGCTGCTCGGCGCGGCGGCGGCGTGGCTGTTCGTCGGCCGCCGCGAGGTGCCGGTGACCGCCCCGGCGCGGGTGTCGCCCGTCGTGCGGGCCGCCCGCAACGCCCTGTACGCCGACACGGTCAACGAGTCGCTGTTCATGCGGCCGGGGATGTGGCTGACCCGCGCCCTGGTCTTCGTCGACAACCGAGGGGTGGACGGCGTGGTCAACGGAGCCGCCGCGGCGCTGGGCGGATCGTCGTCCCGGCTGGGCCGCGCGCAGACCGGGTTCGTGCGCAGCTACGCGCTGGGCATGCTGGGCGGCGCGGTCATCCTCGCCGGCGCGCTGGTGGCGGTGACGGCGGGATGAGCACCTTCCCCCTCCTGCTGGCGCTGATCGTCGTCCCGGCCGCCGGTGCCGCCGCCGTGGCGGCCCTGCCGCGCGGTCGCGACCGGCTGGCCAAGCAGGTCGCGCTGGCGATCAGCCTGCTCGTCCTGCTGCTGGCCGTGCTGGCCACCGTTGCGTTCGACACGGGTGGTCCGCGCTTCCAGCTGACCAGCTCGGTCACCTGGATCGCCGACTTCGGGGTCAGCTTCGCCCTCGGTGTGGACGGCATCGCGCTGGTGATGCTGCTGCTCATCGGCGTGCTGGTGCCGGTCGTGCTGCTGGCGTCCTGGGACGACCCCCTGCCGGCGCACCGGTCGATGCGGTCCTACCTGGCCTGGCTGCTGCTGCTCGAGGCGATGATGGTGGGGGTCTTCGCCGCGACCGACGTCTTCCTCTTCTACGTCTTCTTCGAGGCGATGCTCGTCCCGATGTACTTCCTGATCGGCAGCTTCGGCGGGCCGCGACGGCAGTACGCGGCAATGAAATTCTTCCTGTACAGCCTGCTCGGTGGCCTGGTGATGCTCGCGTCGGTCATCGGTCTGTACGTGGTCAGCAACTCCCAGCTGGGTCAGGGCACGTTCGCCTTCGACGCGCTGCGCCAGCTGGACATCGACCCGGGTGTGCAGAAGCTGCTGTTCCTCGGCTTCTTCATCGCCTTCGCCATCAAGGCTCCGCTGGTGCCGTTCCACACCTGGCTCCCCGACGCCGGTGCCGAGGCGCCGATCGGCGGCGCCGTGCTGCTGGTGGGTGTGCTGGACAAGGTGGGCACGTTCGGCTTCCTGCGCTACTGCCTGCCGCTGTTCCCCGACGCGTCCCGGGACCTGGCTCCCTGGGTGCTGGTGCTGGCCGTGGCCGGCGTCCTCTACGCCGCGCTGCTGGCGATGGGGCAGAGCGACATGAAGCGGCTGGTGTCCTACACCTCGATCGCGCACTTCGGGTTCATCGCGCTGGGCATCTTCGCCTTCACCACCGAGGGGGCCACCGGCGCGGTGCTGTACATGGTCAACCACGGCATCTCGACCGGGCTGCTGTTCCTGGTGGTCGGCATGCTGATCGCCCGGGGCGGGTCCCGGCACATCCGCGACTACGGCGGCATCGCGACGAAGGCGCCGCTGCTGGCGGGGGTGTTCCTCCTCGCCGGGCTCGCCTCGCTGTCGCTGCCGGGCACCAACAACTTCGCCAGCGAGCTGCTGGTGCTGATCGGCTCGTTCCCGACCCGGCCGGTGTTCACCATCCTGGCCACCACCGGCATCATCCTGGCCGCGCTGTACATCCTCCTGTGGTACCAGCGCACCATGCACGGCCCGCCCCGCGGTGTGCTGATGGCCGACGACCCGGCCGGGGACGGCACGCCGGCGCCGGACCCGGGCGGGGCAGGCGCCACCGCGGTCGCCGTGGCTCCCGCCCGGAGCCGGACCTTGCGCGTGCAGGACCTGTCCGGCCGGGAGATCGCGGTCGTCGCGCCGCTGGTCGCGCTGATCATCGGGCTCGGGGTCTATCCGCAGCCCCTGATCGACCTGGTCCGGCCGGCCGTCCAGGCCACCATGGACGACGTCGGGTCCGATCCCGGCGGGATCACGCCCAGCACCACCGACGCAGGCACCGAGGGGACGAACTGATGGGTGCGATCCAGGCCCCGGACCTGTCGCTGGCCGCGCTGGCGCCGCTGCTGTTCGTCTTCAGTGCGGCGGCCGTCGGCGTGCTGGTGGAGGCGTTCGCCCCGCTCCGCGCCCGGCACCCGGCACAGGTGGTGATCGCGCTGGTCGGCATGGTCGGCGCGTTCGTGTCGATCCTGCTGCTGGCCGGCACGCGGGAGGTCACCGCCGGCCGGGCACTGGCCGTCGACGGTCCCGCGCTGTTCCTGCAGGCCACCATCGTGGGGCTCGGCGCACTGTCGGTGCTGCTGTTCGCCGAGCGGTCGCTGGACCCCGCCCGCTCGGCGTTCGTCGCGTCGGCCGCCGTGCCGGCCGGCAGCCTGCGGGACACCGAGCTGGCCACCTCCGAGCGGGTCCAGACCGAGGTGTACCCGCTCGCCTCCTTCGCCGTCGGCGGCATGATGCTGTTCACCGCGGCCAACGACCTGCTGATCATGTTCGTCGCCCTGGAGGTGCTGAGCCTGCCGCTGTACCTGATGTCGGGGCTGGCCCGGCGGCGCCGCCTGCTGTCCCAGGAGGCGGCGGTGAAGTACTTCCTGCTGGGCGCCTTCGCCTCAGCGTTCTTCCTCTACGGGCTGGCGCTGGTCTACGGCGCCACCGGCAGCATCCAGCTCGCCGACATCCGCACCGCGGCGGCGACCGGGGGGACCGACACGCTGCTGGTCCTCGGGCTGAGCATGCTGATCGTCGGGCTGATGTTCAAGGCCAGCGTCGCGCCGTTCCACACCTGGACGCCGGACGTGTACCAGGGCGCGCCGACGTCCGTGACCGCCTTCATGGCCGCCGCGACCAAGGTGGCCGCCTTCGGTGCCATCCTGCGGCTGCTCTACGTGGCGTTCGGCACCGCCGACTGGACCTGGCGGCCGCTGATCTACGGCCTGGCCATCGTCTCGATGGTCGTCGGTGCCGTGCTGGGGCTGACCCAGACCGACGTCAAGCGGCTGCTGGCCTACTCCTCGATCGCGCACGCCGGCTTCCTGCTCACCGGCGTGATCGGGCTGGGCGCCGGCGGCTCGGGCTCCGGCCTGCCCGCGACCATGTTCTACCTGCTCACCTACGGCCTCACCACGCTCGGTGCCTTCGCCGTCGTGACCCTGGTGCGCGAGGGAGACGGGGAAGCCACCCACCTGTCCCAGTGGGCCGGCCTCGCCCAGCGGTCGCCGTTGACCGCCGCGCTGATGACCTTCTTCCTCCTCGCGCTCGCCGGGATCCCGCTCACCAGCGGCTTCACCGCCAAGTTCGCGGTGTTCCGGGCGGCCATCGAGGTGGGGGCGTGGCCGCTGGCCGTGGTGGCGCTGGTGGCCAGCGCGGTCGCCGCCTTCTACTACCTGCGCCTGGTCGTGCTGATGTACTTCTCCGACCCTGCTCCGGACGGGCCGACGGTCGGCGTGGCCGGCCTGCCGACCACCACGGTGCTGGCCGTCACCGCCGCCGCCACGCTCGTGCTGGGGATCGCTCCCGGCGCGGTCCTGGACGTGGCACGGTCGGCCGCGGTGCTCGTCGGATGAGCGAAGGCAGCCCGGTGCCGGGGACAGCCCGCTGGACCACTATCTTTCTCGGTTGATGACCGGAGTCGGCACCACCAGCGCGCGAGGCGGGGGCGACACCCAGCTGTGGCACCGGCCTTCCATCCCCGCCTCGACCATCGGGCCCTGGCTGCCGGAGGGCGAGCTGGGGGAGTCACTTGCGACGGGCCTCGCCCGGGTCGAGGCCGCCCTCACCTCCTCGGTGGCCAGCGAGCATCCCTTCGTCAGCGAGGCCGCCGGCCACCTGATGGCCGCCGGCGGCAAGCGGTTCCGCCCGATGCTGGCGCTGCTGGCGGCCCAGCTCGGCGATCCGCAGGCGCCGGGGGTCATCGAGTCGGCGGTCGTCTGCGAGCTCACGCACCTGGCGACGCTGTACCACGACGACGTGATGGACGAGGCTGCGGTACGCCGCGGGGCGCCCAGCGCCAACAGCCGCTGGGGGAACAGCGTCGCCATCCTGACCGGCGACTTCCTCTTCGCCCGCGCCTCCGACCTGCTGGCCGACCTCGGGCCCGAGGCGGTCCGGGTGCAGGCGCGCACCTTCGAGCGGCTGGTCACCGGTCAGCTCAGGGAGACGGTGGGCGCCGCGCCGGGTGAGGACCCGGTCGACCACTACCTGGCGGTGCTGGCGGACAAGACCGGCTCTCTGGTGGCCACCTCGGCCCGCTTCGGCGCCTCCTTCGCCGGCGTCGACCCGCACCTGGTCACCGCCTTGACGGCCTTCGGTGAGGAGGTCGGGGTGGCCTTCCAGCTGTCCGACGACCTGATCGACATCCTCAGCGACAGCACCGCCTCGGGAAAGTTGCCGGGCACCGATCTGCGCGAGGGGATCGCGACCCTTCCGGTGCTGTTCGCCCTCGCCGGGGACGACCCGGCCGAGGAGCGGCTGCGCGAGCTCGTCGACCGACCGGTGGTCGACGACGACGAGCACGCGGAGGCCCTGGCGCTGCTGCGGTCCTCGGCGTCCCTGGCGCGTGCCACGGGGGTGCTCGGCAGCTACGCCCAGCGGGCGCGGGACCGGTTGGAGGCGGTCCCCGAGGGGCCGGTGCGTGACGCACTCTCGGCGTTGTGCGCCTACGTGGTCACCCGGACCAGCTGAGACAGGAACCCGGTGCTCCCCGAGAAGGTTCCTCTTCTCCCCACCCGCCGAGAGCTCCGGGCGGTGTGCTGACGAGGGCCTCAGGGCTCGCGGCGGGGCTGTGCACGGGGGCCGCGCTGGCCGCCGTCCTGCTGCTGGCCGCCTGCACCGCCGCGCCGGGCGGGCCCGGCGTCGACCACGACGGCGGGCCGGCCGCCCCGTCGGCCGGCGTTCCGGCCCTGCGGGTGGAGACCGTCCTGGGCGGACTGGACCACCCCTGGGACGTCGCCCAGGCACCGGACGGCACACTGCTGCTCGACGAGCGGGGTGGCGGCCTGACCGTGGTGCTGCCGGACGGCACCGCACGGGGGCTCGACGCGGACTTCGGCGACCTGTTCGCCCGCGGTGAGACCGGCTTGATGGGACTGACCCTGGACCCCGGCTTCGCCAGCAACCGGCGCTTCTACACCTGCCAGGGGGTGACCCGCGGGGCGGACGGCGGCGGTCCGGCGATCGAGGTGATCGCCTGGACGGTCGACCCGGCCTGGACGGCGGCGACCCGGGTCGCCGATCCGCTGCTCGGCGGCATCCCGGTCAACGAGCGCACCGGCCGGCACGGCGGCTGCCGGCCGCGCTTCGACCCGACCGGGCAGCTGCTCGTGGGTACCGGGGACAACGCGGTCGGCAGCAATGCCCAGGACCTCGGCACGCTGGCCGGAAAGGTGCTCCGGATCGACCCGCTCACCGGGCTGGCATCGGCGGGCAACCCGTTCCTCGATCGGCCCGACCCGATCACCCGCCGGGTGCTCAGCTACGGCCACCGCAACGTCCAGGGCATCACGGTGCAGCCCGGCACCGGGCAGGTGTACACGGTGGAGCAGGGCACCCGCCGGGACGATGAGGTCAACCGGTCGGTCCCCGGCGGCAACTACGGGTACGACCCCGACGGGGACGGCGGGACCTACGACGAGAGCGTGCCGATGACCGACCTGTCCATCCCGGGCGCGATCCCGGCCGTCTGGTCCTCCGGGAGCCCGACCATCGCGACCAGCGGAGGTGACTTCCTCTCCGGCGCGGCCTGGGGCGGCTACGACGGCGTCCTCCTGCTCGGCGTGCAGCGGGACACCGGCCTGCTCGGGCTGCGGATCAGCCCCGACGGCCGGCTGCTCGAGCAGTTCCGCGTCCCCGAGCTGGAGGACGCGTACGGCCGGATCCGCACGCCGCTGCAGGGCCGGGACGGGGCCCTGTACCTCACCACGGACAACGGGGGCGGCGACGACCAACTCGTGAGGGTGACGCCCAGCACATCGTCACCCTCCGGATGACACCGCCTTCAGGTGCCGTGCCCGACCGGCGCCGAGCTGTGCCCGCCCCACCTCGGGGGGCCTCCGGCCCCTCGCTCGGCGGAACCCGCTACGCGGTTCGTTCCTGATCCACCCTCCAGCTGTCGCCGCCGGCCAGCAGGGCGTCGAGGTCGGCGGGCCGCTCGGCCCGGGCGGCCTCGAGCTGGTCGGCCATCATCCGGTCGTAGACCGGCTTCTCGACGCTGCGGAACACGCCCATCGGGGTGTAGCGGAGGTCCTGGGACGGCAGCCGGGACAGCGCGAACGCGTAGGACGGGTCCGCGCGGTGCGCGTCGTGCACCATGATCTGGTCGGCGTCGACCTGGTTGGTCTCGGCGATCCGCAGGCCACCGAAGTCGTCGCGGACCACGCAGGAAGCCCCGTCCGGCCCGAAGACCAGTGGCTTCCCGTGCTCGAGGGGGATCGTCCACATCGGGCCGGTGGACGCATCCTTCAGCAGGTCGAAGGCGCCGTCGTTGAAGATGTTGCAGTTCTGGTAGATCTCCACCAGCGACGTCCCCTGGTGCTCGGCGGCCTGACGCAGCACCTCGGTGAGCCCCTTGCGGTCGGAGTCCATCGCCCGGCCGACGAAGGTCGCGTCGGCACCCAGCGCCAGGGACACCGGGTTGAAGGGGTGGTCCAGCGAGCCCATCGGCGTGGACTTGGTGACCTTCCCGACCTCGCTCGTCGGGGAGTACTGGCCCTTCGTGAGGCCGTAGATCCGGTTGTTGAACAGCAGGATCGTCAGGTTCACGTTACGGCGCAGGGTGTGGATCAGATGGTTGCCACCGATCGACAGCGCGTCGCCGTCGCCGGTCACCACCCACACCGACAGGTCCGGCCGGGAGGCGGCCAGCCCGGTGGCGATCGCCGGGGCGCGGCCGTGGATCGAGTGCATCCCGTAGGTGTTCATGTAGTACGGGAAGCGCGAGGAGCAGCCGATGCCGGAGACGATGACCATGTCCTCGCGGGCGATGCCGAGGCTGGGCAGGAAGCTCTGGACGGCGTTGAGGATGACGTAGTCACCGCACCCGGGGCACCAGCGCACCTCCTGGTCGGTCTTGA
>JAICZD010000032.1 GCA_025933855.1 Modestobacter sp.
CCTCGACCGCGGCATCGGCGGCCCCATCCTGTCCGCCTCCTCCTACTTCATGAAGAGCCCCCCCGTCCAGTACAGCGACAGCGAGGCCCGCGACGCCGTGGAAGCCTTCATCCGCGGCGACCTCGACCGCTGACAGAAAGGCCAGCACCCCACCGGGGGCCCGGACCCGACGGTCAGGGCCCCCGCTGTGTCAGGCGGCAGCCGGCGCTCGGACCGCGGCCCGGTCCAGCTCCCGGCGGGCGGCCGGCACGTCGTCGGTGATCACGGCGTCCACACCCAGATCGGCCACCCAGTGCAGGTCCTCGCGACGGTTCACCGTCCACACCGCGACGCCCAGACCCAGCCTCCGCGCCAGCTCCACCACCTCCGGCGCGCGCCGGACCCCGACCAGCGGGAGGTGCACCTCGTCGTGCCCGTCGGCGTAGGCGCGGCACACGACCGCGGCCAACGGATCGGCGGTGTTGCCGAGCAGCGCGGTGCGCACCGGCAGGTCCGCGCAGGCTCCGCGGATCATCCCCAGCAGGACCGGGTCGAAGGACGAGACGGTGATCGCGGCGTTGCCGGCCGCCGCGGCCAGCACGTCGGCCAGCGCCTGCGCGGTCCGCTCCGCGACAGCGAGGTCGCTCACCGGCTTGGCCTCCACCACGATGCTGGAGCCGGCCGGACGCTGCACGGCGGCGAGCACCTCGGTCAGCGTCGCCAGCGACTCGCGGCCGGCGACCGGGAGCCGGTCGATCGGGTCGTGGGCACAGACCAGCGCGCCGTCGGCGGTGAGCTGGACGTCGACCTCCGCACCGTCGGCACCCCGGCGCAGGGCCTCGGTCACCGCTGCCACGGAGTTGTCCGGACGGCCGGCGGCCGGGGCGCCCCGGTGCCCGAGGACCCGAACGCGGTCGCTTTCCCACCCCGACGGCAGCAGAGCTCTCTCCAGCTCGGCGAACACCTGCCGACCGAAGCCGTTGGTCTGCGTCATCGAGGACCTCGTCTGCGTGCCAGGGGGATTCCGACACGGCCAGCGTCGGCCGCCGACAGGGGTCCGGACAGGCACCGCAGGGGTGGTCGGCAACCGCACCGGGTGTGGCCCCCGGCCACCTAGGTGACGCCGACCCGGCGGCGGCGACCGGTGCTCCACCTGGGTGGCGAACGCCCACACCCGGAGCGGCCGCATCCCAGACCTGGGGCCCTGTCCATCTGACCGCGCCGGGTCCACAGTGGTGCCACGCCGAGAGTCGGCCGGGGACACGAGGGGTGGCACACCAGATGACCAGCTCGACCACGCAGAGCGCGACGCGGCGGATCGACGTCTCCGCGGTCCGGGAGTTCGGCGAGGTGCTGCTGACCTCCCCCGCGCGGTTGTGCTTCATCGTCGAGGCGAAGTACGAGAACGACGTGATGCCCGGCGCCGTCGTGGACGTGCTGCGCTCCTGCGGACACCACGTCGACGTGCTGCGGCCGAACGGCTCGGTCGCCGACCTCTGGGACCTGCTGCCCACCGATGTCGCCCGGTACGACGCCTTCGTGCTCAAGACCGTGTCCTCCGGCCCGGGGTTGAGCCTGCTGGAGGCCGCCGCGGCCGCCGGCGTCACCACGATCAACGACCACCGGGCGATCCGGCTGGCCCGGGACAAGGCCGTCGCCGCCGTCCGCGCCCGGAAAGCCGGCATCCCCTTCCCGAAGACCTGGTTCGCGTCCAAGTCCGGGCTGCTCGACCAGATCCCACCGACCAGCTACCCCCTGGTGGTCAAACCCAACAACGGCAGCGCGCTGCGGGACGTCTACCGGGTGGACAGCCCCGCGGAGCTGGCGCGACTCGACATCGACGACAGCGGCAGCCTGCTGGCCCAGCCCTACCTGCCGAACCCCGGCTACGACGTCAAGCTCTACAACACCGGGGACGAGGTGTTCGCCACGGTGAAACGCTCGCCGCTGCACCCGGGCGCCGACGTCGTCGAGGAGCAGATCCCGGTCACCCCGGAGTTGCGGAGCCTGGCCCGCGCCGTCGGGCGGGTGTTCGGGCTCGACATCTACGGGATCGACGTCGTCGAGACCGCCGACGGCTGGGTCGTGCTGGACGTCAACGACTTCCCCAGCTTCGGCAACGTCCCCCGGGCCGCCTACCGGCTGGCCCGCACCGTGTTGCGGGTGACCCGGCGTCAGGCCGCCGCAAAAGAGTCCGCCCGGGCCTCCGCCCCCACCGTCTACCGCTCCGTCCTCGCCCCCGTGGTGGAGGCCCGGGCATGAGGATCCACCTGCTCGCCGAGTCCTCGCCCAACCCCGTCCTCACCGCGGTCATGGCAGAGCTGGCCGGTCACCATGACGTAGCCGTCCACGACGCCACGACGATGCCCGAGGCGTACGGCCGGGAGCCGGGCCTGCCGGAGCCTCCGGACGTCGTCCTGCTGAAGTCCCGCTCGCTCCGGGCGCGGGAGGTGGCGCGGACGGCGGAGCGCGCCGGCAGCCTGGTCGTGAACTCCCCGGCCGCGACCACCGCCGCACTGGACCGCGCAGCCACCGCCGAGGCCCTGGACCGGGCCGGCGTCCCGGCCCCGCGCAGCTGGTCCTTCCCCGCGCTGCGGGCCCTCGCCAGGGCCGGGAACGGGGCCGGGGGCGGGGCCGAGGACGGGGCCGCGCTGCCCTGGCCCCTGGTCCTGAAGAGCCGCACCAGTTCCCGCCGCGACCTCGTGCGCCTGGTGTCCAGTCGCGCGGAGCTCGGTGAGCTGCTCCCCGAGTGGGGCGAGGAACCGGTCGTCGCCCAGGAGTTCGCCGACAACGACGGCTTCGACATCAAGGTGTGGGTGATCGGCGCGGACCTGTCCGCGGCCCGGCGCCGCAGCGCGCTGGAGTCGGTCGACAAGAGCGCCGACGAGCTGCTGGACCCCACCGGCCTCCCGGCCGACTGGACCCGGGCGGCGCGGAACGCCGGTGCGGCCCTCGGGCTGCAGCTGTACGGCGTCGACCTGCTGATCAGCGGGGGGCGCCCGGTGGTGGTGGACGTGAATCCCTTTCCGGGATTCCGCGGCGCCGCCGCCCCCGCGGACTCCCTGCTGCGCTTCCTGTCCACCCTCGCGGCCACCAGGATGGTGACGGCATGAGCATCCCGACCGTGCTGGCCCGGCCGATCGTGACCGTCGCGACCGACGCCCTCGACGAGCACCTCGCGCGGCAGGGCACCGACCGGGGCCGCCCCCCGCTGCGGTACCTGCGCCGCAAGCCCGGGCGTGGGCTGGTCGCGGTCTTCGGTCCGGGTGACGTCGGTGAGATCTTCACCGTCACCGTCGACGAGAGGTCCCTCGGCGACCCGCCCGGCGACGGCGCGGTCCCGGCCGGTCTCACGATCCGCCAGTTCCCGGACGATCCGCAGCTGCCGCACCTGGACACGGTCATGGCCCCGTCCGCTTCCCGCCTCCTGACCGGGGCCCTGGAGTCGGCCGCCCGCCGGGCGGACGGCGTGCCACCCGACTGGCAGCTGCTCGGGGTCGCTGCCGAGCCCGTCCGGTACAAGCCCGGAAACCGGTGCGTGCTCCGCTACCGGCTCGACTTCGGCGACCCGGATGCCGCCGGGGGAGCGGGCAGCCGGCCGCAGACGTGCACCCTCGTCGCGAAGCTCTACCAGGACCGGCAGGAGGCGGAGGCCGCCGAGGACCTGCTGGCCCGGCTGCGCGACGAGGCGGCCGTCGACTGGGCCGCCCGGCCCCTCGGCGTGGTGCCCGGCCTGCCGCTGGCGCTGACCGAGGACCTCGGGAGCCCCCGCGACCCGGTGCCGGCGGTCTCCGGCCTGGACGTCGTCCGCCCCGGCGGTGAGCACGCGCTCGAGGTGGTCGGGCGAGCCGCCCGGGCCCTCGCCGAGCTGCACACCAGCGGACTGGACACCGGCGGCCTGAGCCGGCGCACGGGCACCGAGGAGGCCGGCAAGGCCGCCAAGCGCGCCGGGCTGCTGGCGCAGTACGTGCCGGCGCTGTCCCCGGACGTCCGGCGGGTCAGCAGCGCGCTCTGCGACGCCCTGACCGACCTGCCGACGGACACCCTGCGACCCGGGCACGGCAGCTACAAGCCGAGTCAGCTGCTGGTCCGGGACGGCGCCGTGTTCCTCGTGGACTTCGACCAGTTCTGCCTGGCCGACCCCGCCCTCGACGTCGGCTACTTCCTCGCCTACCTGCGGCCGGCCGGGTTCTGGTACCGCCGGGCCGGGCGGCGGGCGTGGTTCGAGGAGGCCGCCGCCGCGTTCCTCGCCGCGTACCTCGCCCGGCTCACCGAGCGCGGTGAGTCCCCGTCGACCGGTGCAGGCATCGCCGGCCGGGCGCCGGTGTTCGAGGCAGCGCTGCTGCTGAAGATCGCCGCGCGCCGGGCCAACCGGTTGCACAGCCCCCGCCCCGGGGAGGTGGCGTCCGTGCTCGCCGAGGTCCGCCGGTCGCTCGCCTCCGCCGGAGCGGCCTAGGACTCAACCCGCCAGGTTCAGCACGGTGAGAGTGCCGTCGGCGAGGTTGCTGACGTAGCCCCTGCTGCCATCGGGCAGGACCGCCATGGAGGTGGGGGAGGCTCCGGTGGGGATCCGCGCCGTGACCGTCCAGTTGCTGGCGTCGATGACCGAGACGCTGTTGTCCTGGTTGTTGGTGATGTAGGCGAACCGGCCGTCGGCCGACCAGGCAGCATGCTGCGGGAACTTCCCGACGGCGATCGTCGCGACCACCGTGTTGGTGTCGGTGTCGATCACGGACGCCGAGTTGGCGTCGTACGTCGCCACGATCAGCAGCGGCCGGGTCGGGTGCACGGCGATGCTGTGCGGGCTCTTCGGCGTGGGGATCGTCGTGAGCACCGTGTTGGTGGCGGTGTCGATCACCGAGACGACGTTCGAGTCGTGGTTCGCGGTGTAGGCCCGGGACCCGTCGCGGGAGAAGGCCACCCAGTGCGGGTTGGGAGCCACGTTGAAGTTCGTCACGAGCTTGTCCGTGGCGGTGTCGATCACCGACACGTTGTTGGTGTCGTGATTGGGCACGTAGATCCACTTGCCGTCGGGGGACACCGCCGAGAGGAACGGACGGGTCTGCACCGGGATGGTGTCGACGACCTTGTTGGTCGTGGTGTCCAGCACGCTGACCGCCGCGATGGTCCGCTCGTCGTTCCACACGCTGACGTAGGCCCGCCGGCCGTCCGGGCTGAAGGCGATGTACTGCGGCGGGCCGGCGTCGATCTTGATCGTCGCGGTCACCTGGTTCACGGCCGTGTCGACGACCGTGACCACACCGGCTGTGCGGTTGGCGACGTAGAGGTGGTGGCCGTTGGGCGTGACGGCGACGAAGCCCGGGGTCACCCCGACCGGGATCGTCCCGCCGACCGAGGGAACGGGCACCGCGACCTGCGGCGGCGCGCTCGGCGCCGTCGCCGGTTCGCCGGCTCCGTCCCCACCCGAGGACGGCGATGCCCCCGCCGCCGGCCCGCCGGCCGTGGGCCCACCCGACCCGTCCGGCCAGAGGACCACCCCCAGCGTCACGCCGAGGATCAGCACCAGCGCGGCCGCGGCGGCGATCAGCAGCCGGCGACGCGAGGGCCGCGGGCGTGCCGGTGGCCCGGGTGGCTCGCCGCCCCGGCCGCCGCCCGGCGGGCGGTCCTCCGGTCCTCCGGGACCGCCCCGCGCCGGTTCCTGACGCCGGCCGTCCGCCCGGTCGCCGGCACCCTGCTGGTCCGGCGGCACCGACCCGGGCACCGACGCGAGAACCCCCTCGGACACCTCCTGCGGAGGAGCCGCCGCGATCGCCCCGTGCCGTGACTCGCCGCCGGACACCGTGGCCGTCCGCGACGGGTGCTCGTCGGCGCCGCGCGCCCCGGCCTGCGGGGACACCGCTGCGGCCGGTGCCGCCCCGACCGTCGTCCGGTCGTCGATGATCGTCGCCCCCGCCGAGGGCCCGGAGTCGGCGGCGGCCGCGGCCGCGGGCGGCGCATTCGTCCGGCGGGCCTCCGCGAGCAGGGCGGCACCGAGGGCCACGGCGTGCTTGGGGTGCGCGCCCACCACGGTCGGCCGGCCGAAGGCCTCCGAGACCATCTGGGCGACGAGCGGGATCCGGGAGGAGCCACCCACGAGCAGGACTGCCGCCAACATGGTGCGGTCGACCTGCGCCGCGCGGAGCACCCGGTCGAGGGTTCCGATCGTCGACTCGATGGGGGCACGGATCATGCCCTCCAGCTCGGCCCGGGTGAGCGTGACCTCGAAGTGCCGGTTCGGCAGGAACACCGGGATGGTGGCCTCGGCGTCGACCGACAGGGCCTCCTTGGCCAGGGTGCAGTCCTGGCGCAGCCGAGCCAGCGCGACGACGGTCCTCGAGTCGCTCAGGTCGAGTTCGCCCAGCGCCCCACCGGCCAGGTAGTTGACGTGGGCGAAGATGGCCTCGTCGAAGTCCGCGCCCCCCAGTCGCTCGATGCCCTCCGGCGTCCCGACGATCTCGAAGCCCTGCGCCGTGCGCCGCAGGACGGTCGCGTCGAAGGTCCCGCCGCCGAGGTCGTAGACCGCGAGGACGTCCCCCTCACCGAGCGGGCGGGTGGAGGCGTCGTGCGCGGCGGCGGCCTCCGGCTCGGTGGTGTACAGCGGGTCGGTGAGGCCCGCGGACCGGGCGACGTCGGTGAACAGCTCGCGGCGGAACGGCCCCCAGTTGGCCGGGTGGGTCAGCGCGACCACCTCCGGCTTGGCACCCTGGCGTTCGGTGACCCGGTCGAGGACGTCCTCCAGCTGCGCCCCGAGCAGGTCACTGACCGCGTACGGCGCGCCACCCAGCATGATCGGAGTGGGGTTGGCCAGGTTCCGTTTGATCTCCCGGGCGAACCGCTCGGGATGGCTGACGGCGCGGCGGGCCGCGGCCTCGCCGGTCAGGACCCGGCTGTCGTCGCGGACGTAGACGGCGGCGGGCTCCACCACCGAGCCGTCCCCGAGGGAGAACATCTCCAGGCCGCGGTCGTCGGCGACCGCGGCGGCGACGAAGCTCGTCCCCATGTCGATGGCGAGGCTGTAGCTGGCCGGGCTCCCGCCCGGCGCCCCCCCGGGGAGGGCTCCGGCGGCGCGGCCGGCCTCGAGCTCGGGGCTGCCCTCGATCTCCCGGCTGTCCTCCGTCCCGGGGCTGTCCTCGGCCACCGCGCCGGCGTCGATCTGCCTGCTGCCCAGGGCATGGCGGCCGACCCCCGAGGTGCCGGGCTCCGGCACGTCGAGGGCCTGCTCGAGCTCGCCCACGAGCTCGCGGCACGTCTGGTACCGGTCCGCGGGGTCCTTCGCCATGGCCCGCGCGACCACGGCGTTGACCGCCGGTCCGACCTCGGGCCGGATTCCGGTGACCGGCGGGGGCATGTCCACCAGGTGGGCCCACAGCAGCGCGGCGTCGTCGTCCCGGCGGAAGGGCAGCTGCCCCGTCAGGCACTCGTAGAGCACGCAGCCCAGCGCGTAGATGTCCGTGCCCGGCCCCACCGGCTTGCCCTGGATCTGCTCCGGCGAGACGTAGTCGACGGTGCCGAGGAAGTGCCCGGTTCCGGTGAGCCCGCTCGACAGCTCCGACGTGCGCTTGGTGAGCCCGAAGTCGGTGAGGTACACGTGGTCGCCGTGGGCGTGCGGCGGCCCCTGACCGGCCACGACCAGGATGTTGGCCGGCTTGACGTCCCGGTGCACCAGCCCGGCCCGGTGGGCGGCGTCCAGGGCATCGCCGATCTGGGCGAACAGCCGCAGCAGCCGGCCCTCGGCCAGCGGGCCGCTCTGCTTGGCCAGGAGCCCCTTCAGATCGCTGCCGAGGACGTACCGCATCGCGATGAACAGCTGCCCGTCGGCCTCCCCGGCCTCGTAGATCGGCACGATGTTCGGGTGGTCCAGCGACGCCGCCAGCCGGGACTCCAGGATGAAGCGCTGCCGGAACTGCTCGCTGTCGGCGAGGTGCGGCGTGAGCAGCTTCAGCGCGACCTTGCGGCGCAGCCGCAGGTCCTCCGCGCGGTACACCACGGCCATGCCGCCGCGGCCGATGACGGACTCGATCCGGTAGCCGGCGATCTCGCTGCCGGGCTCGTGGACGGTCATCGGGCCACCACCGATGCCGCGGCAGGAACGGGACCGCGGAGGATGGACCTGCGCCGACCGGTCATGTGCACTCCGTGTTGGCCCCGGCACGCGGAAAGAGCCGCCCGTGCTGTCGGCTCCGGATAACCCATGCAAGACCCCTCACCTTGACGTGTCAACCGATTAGCGGCTGCCCCCGTCACCGGGGAGTCACGACACGCGGATCCGCTGCGGCTCGTCGAGGAGGGCGAGGGTGAGCCGCAAGCGATCCGGCTTGAGCTGGCACCAGCTCCGGACGGCGAGGCGCGCCAGCGCCACCGTGCGGTACGCGGCGACCCGGGCCAGCAGGACCTCCGGATCGCTCTCGCCGGTCAGGCGCAGGTACTCGTGGAGGAACGTGGACCCGAGCTCCTCCGCGCCGTCCGGGGTCCTGCCGGCCGCGGTCTGCGCCTTGCGCACCGCGACGGAGAGGTGCCCGGTGAACTGGCCGAGGTCCAGGGCCGGCTCGGCCAGGCACACCCTGTCGAAGTTCACCAGGCTGGCGCTGGGACCGTCGAAGAGGACGCGCGAGGGACGGAAGTCCCCGTGGGCGACGCCGAGCACCCCCGGTGGGTCGAGGGCGAGGTCGGCGATCCCGCCGAGGTGGCGGTGCAGCGACGCGGCGAGCCGGGGGGCCAACGGGGTGAGGTCGTCGACGCCCGCCCGGATCGCCTCGACCTCCTCGCCGAGGGTGCGGGACGGCCCGACCGGGATCGAGGACTCGTGCATCGCGGCGGCGATCCGGGCACACGCGGCGACCGCCTTCTCCGGGGAGGTCCCCGGCACCGGCGGCGCGGCGGCCACACCCACCCGGGCCCGGATCAGCTCCGGCAGCAGCGGGGATCCGGGCACGGCCTCGAGCAGCGCCAGGTGGAGGTCGGGGAGGTACGCCTGGAACCGCGGCGCCAGGAACGGCAGAGCGGCACCCGAGGAATCCGCCAGGTGCTGCCGGAGCGCGGTCACGGCCGGACCGACGAGCCGCCCCTCACCGCCGGCGTACACCGTGCCGTACATGACCTGCTTCAGGCTGCGCCGGCTGGGCTGCAGGGACCAGGAGAGCTCGTACCGCAGCACGCAGCCGCCCCGGTTGTAGCGCACCACCTCGACGCGGCAGCCGCGCAGGAGCAGCCCGGGCACCGAGCCCGTGAGCAGCGGCCCCACCATCTCCACCAGCCCCGTGGGGTCGGTGGCGAGCACCAGGCCCGGGAGCACCGGGTCGAGCGGGAACGCGTGGAGGACCAGGCGCAGCTCGCGGACCAGGAGGGTCGGGTCGCTGAAGGACCGCACGTCCTCCCGGTCGCCCAGTTCGTCGACCAGCGGGTGGACGCTCTGCAGCCATGCCTCGGCGTCCGCCACCGTGGGGAACAGCCGCCCCGCGACGACGTGCTCGACCGTCTCGGCCGCACCTCGCTGCCGCAGCTCGAGCCGGTACTGCAGCGTGGCCCCCTCCCCGGGTTCCACGTACGCCTTGCCGGGCGAGCAGGCCAGCAGCTCCCAGTCCCCGGCGAGCATGCTCCGCAGCCGTGGGGCCATCGCCGAGCCGGTGAGCGCCTCGGACAGCCCGGGCAGTGCCCGGGTCACCGCCGGGGAGCGGAGCGCGTCCAGGCCGTCCTCGCCCTGCGCCGGGCGGCGGGGTGCCGGCAGCCAGCCGGTGAGCGCGTGGAACTCCTCCGGGGACGCCGGTCGTGGCACCACCTCGCGCAGGACGGTGTCGAACCGACCGGCCCACGCCGGCTCCGCGCTCGCCGCACCCGCGCCCGCGCCCGCCGACTCGGCACCGGCCAGCTCCGCGCCGGCCAGGTCGCTCCTCCTCGGCCCCGTGCCCACCAGGGGGAAGTCGACCGCGGTGCCATCGACCGGAGCGCCGTCCACCGCGGTGCCCCCGACCGCGGCACCGGCCAGCGCACCTCCGGCGGCGGCCACCGCCTCGCCGAACTGCCGGGCGTACAGGTCGGCGTAGAGCCCGCCGCTCGCCAGCAGGTCGTCCGGGCTGCCCTCCTGGAGGATCCGGCCGGCCGACATCACCAGGACGCGGTCGACCGAGCGGATCAGGTTGAAGTCGTGCGACACGATGAGCGTGGACCGGTTGCGGGCCAGGGTCTTCAGCGACTCGGCCACGAGGGCGGCCGATTCGGCGTCCAACCCGGTGGTCGGCTCGTCCAGGATGAGGATGGGCGCGTTCCGGATGAACGCCCGGGCGACGGACAGCCGCTGCCGCTGGCCCCCGGACAGCGTCGAGGCGCGCTCGCCCAGCACGGTGTCGTAGCCCTCCGGCAGCGCCATGATGAAGTCGTGGGCGGCCGCCTGCTTGGCCGCGGTGACGACGTCCTCGCTGGTGGCCCCGTCGCGGCCGTAGGCGATGTTCTCGGCGATGGTGCCGCGGAGCAGCAGCGTCTCCTGCAGCACCATGCTGATCTGCGACCGCAGGGAGTCCACGGTGAACCGCCGGATGTCGTGACCGTCGATCAGCACGGCGCCGGCGTGCGGGTCGTAGAGCCGGGGCAGCAGCTGGGCGATGGTGCTCTTGCCCGCGCCGCTGTGCCCGACGAGGGCCACGACCTCGTTGACGGCGATCCGGAAGCTCACCGACTGCAGCGCGAGCCGCGCCTCCGCCCCGTCCGGGTCGTCCGGGGTCAGCGAGTGGTACGCGAAGCTGACGTCCCGGAACTCGATCTCACCGCGGAGCGGGGGTGCCTGGCCTGCATCCGGCGTGTCCACCACCGTGGGTCGCAGGTCGAGCAGCTCGCCGACCCGCTCCACGCTGGCGTAGACGCTGGCCACCTTGTTCCACTGCTTGATGATCCGGCGGACCGGCTTGAACATGTTCTGGATCAGCAGGATGAACGCGACCAGAGCCCCCGCGGTCAGCGCCTCGGACTTCACCAGCCGGGCACCGACCAGGATCACGACCGCGATGCCGAGGGACTCCAGGACGGCGACGGTGAAGCTGAACACGGCGTCCAGCCGGGAGGTGCGCAGGAAGGCGTCGCGCGCCGAGCCGCTCTGCCGCTGGAACTTCCGTTCCTCGACGTCACCCCGGCCGTACACCTGGACGAGGCTGATCGTGGACAGCATCTCCTGCGCCGTCGACGCCAGCTCGCCCTCGCTCGCCCGCAGCTGCTTGGAGGCGGACTTGATCCGCCGGGCGAACACGGTGGAGATCACCGACAACAGGGGCACGATGGCCAGCGCCAGCAGCGCGATCTGCCAGGACTTCCCGAACAGGACGGCCATCGTCGCGCCCAGGATCAGCGTGCTGCCCAGCAGGTCGCTCACGGAGTCCTCGACGAAGTCCTCCATCGCCTTGACGTCGCCGGTCAGGCGGGTGAGGACGTCGCCGGTGCCGCGCCGCAGGTGGAAGGCCAGGGGCAGCCGCTGCAGGTGGGCGAACAGCGCGCCGCGCAGGTTGAACCCGAGCGTCCGCGCCGCCGTGGCCAGGAAGATGTCCGCCAGCGACTCCGAGGAGCTGTTCACCGCGGTCGCGCCGACGATGCCCACCGCGATCAAGAGGACGGTCAGGTCGTCCGGCGGTGTGAACCCGAGCACCCTCGGTCGTTCGTGGTTGGCGAGGTAGTCGGTCAGGAGCTGGAGCAGGTTGGGCACGGCGACGGCGGTGCTCGCGACGACCGCCAGCGCCACGGCGGCGTACGCGAAGACCCGTCGGTCCCCGTAGGTGAACCGCCCGAAGAGCCGCAGCGTGCGACGGAGGTCGCCGCCGCCCTTCATGCCGGGCCCATGCTGGCCACGCGTTCCTCCAGTCGGGACCGCTCGCGCGGATGCCAGGTTAGCGGCCCGGCCCCTTCTTGCGAACCAGGAATGTGCGCTGCCGGCCCTGCGGCGCTCATCCGCCGGGTCGACGGGCCACGTCCTCGACCGCTTCGGCGAGGTCCAGCGCGGTGCGGAAGCGGCGCGCGGGGTCCGGGTGCACGGCCCTGACGACGACGGCCCGCTCCCCCTCGCTCAGGTCCTCGCCGGTTTCCGGCTGGCTCCGCAGGTAGATCCGGACCGCGGTGAACGGGTCTGCGGACACCAGCGCCGGAAAGAGCCCGTGCCCGGTCAGGACCAGGTGCAGGGTCACCCCGAGCGACCAGATGTCGCTGGCCCGGCCCGCCGGTCGGCCCCGCATGAGCTCCGGGTCGACCAGCTCCAGCCGGCCGGCCCGGGCCCCCGGCCCGAGGCCGGCGATCGTGTGCCCATGGGTCAGCAGGTGCCCGACCGCCGGCTCGGCGAGGACGGCACCGGCCTTGTCCAGCAGGATGTTCGTCGGCCCGATGCCGCGGTGCGGCAGGCCGGCCTCGTGCATGTCGTGCGCGCCGCGGGCCGCCCGGGCGACGGCCAGGAGGCGCTCGCGGCGGCTCAGCTCCCGCGCCGGCGCGGACAGCGACCCGAGGGGCTCGTAACGCATCGCGTAGAAGACCACCCCGGCGTCCATCCCGACCTCGTACATCGGCACGAGCTGCGCAGAGCGCAGCGAGGCGACCAGACCGAGCTCGCCGGCGAGGGCGTCGAAGCCGTCGCCCCCGGTCAGGGACAGCACCTTGACCGCGACCGTGTCCGCGGCGATCCCGAGGCGACGGGGTGTCCGGGCCAGGTACACCTGGCTGTGCTCGCCCCGCCCGAGCTCCCGGAGGAACACGTAGTCCCCCACGCTGTCCCCGGCCCTGTCCACCGCTGCCGCCTCCCTCACCGGAAGACCTGGGGGACGACCGTCGCCCGCCAGGTGTCGTAGAGGAGCTGCCGCTTGCCCAGCCGGATGCGGTCCCCGTGCGCGAGGGCGACCGGGAACTGCGGTGTCACCGGCAGCCAGGGGCCGGCCGCCCCGGACCGGCTGAGGAACGTCCCGTTGGCGGACCCGTTGTCGCTGAGCAGGACCTTCCACCCCCGCACGCTCAGCGAGGCGTGCACCCGGGACGTGCTCCGCGCCGCGTCACGCAGCGGCAGCGGACGGGCCCGCCCCGCCAGCACCTCCGGTGCCCCCTCCGCCTCCCGCCCGATGACGTAGTCCCCGGTCACCGTGTAGATCGTGCCGCCGTCGGTGACCACGATGCCCAGCGGTGGCCTCGGCTGCACGACCCGCGGCCCGCCCGGCGGCAACGGTGCTCCGCAGGTGGGGCAGGCCGGGGACTCCGGGTCGGTGAAGTGCCCCGCGGGACACAGCGTGCCCTCGACGAGGACCTCGGGTTCCGTCGTCCCGGCGACGGCCGCACCGCCGCCCGGACCGGCGACCGGCAACGGCGGGCGGTGGGGTCCCGGCGCAGGCGGTCCCGCGGATCCCCGGTCGGCACATTCGCCGAGCAGGACCGACCGGAACGTCATCGCCGGCCGCAGCGCCGTCATCGACGTCGGAACCTTCGCGGGGGCGGGCTCCGCGGCCGCTGCCGCGGCGGGGGGCTGCTGCGGCCGCCCGGCGGGCACGCCGTGCAGGGTGACCCCGGCTCCGGGCACGGTGCCGCTCTCCAGGTCGAGGGGGAGGACGTCGGCGTCAGCCGGCAGCGCGGCTGCCTCCGCGGCTCCCTCGGCCGCGATCGAGATCCCGTGCCACGCGCCGTCCGCGACGAGGTGCTCGGTGAGGAGGTGCTCGGTGAGCCGCCGGCCGGCTCCGGCACCCGGCCGTTCCGGCGGGCGCCCGTCGAGGAGGATCTGCACCGGGCCGTGGAGGAGGACCCGCAGCGCGTGCCCGGTGCGGATGAGCAGCGCGAAGCCGGGCACCTCGGCCGGGGCACGCAGGTCCAGCAGCGCCCGCAGCGCAGCGATCCGGACGGACCCGGTCGGGTCCGTCCGGCGGCAGAGCTCGACCAGCTCGCGAACCGGCGCGTGCCGGGACGCCGGGAGCACGGGGACCACGACCAGGGTGTCGCCGTGCCGGTCGACGACGCCCGTCCCCGGGTGCACCTGCACCCGCGGCCAGTCGTCGGCGGGAGATCCGGCCATGCTCATCGGCCCGTTGCCGCCAGCGCGCGGTCCAGCTTCACGGCTGCGCGGATCAGGCCGAGATGCGTGAACGCCTGCGGGAAGTTGCCCAGGGCCTCCCCGGACGGGCCGATCTCCTCGGCGTACAGCCCGAGGTGGTTGGCATAGGTCAGCATCTTCTCGAAGGTGTGCCTGGCCTGGTCCAGACGTCCGGCCCGGGTGAGCGCCTCCACGTACCAGAACGAGCACAGGTTGAAGGTGCCCTCGGGTTCGTCGAAGCCGTCCGTGCCGTCGGTGTGGTACCGGTGCACCAGGCTGTCGGTCACCAGCTCGGCCTCGATGCGCTCCAGGGTGGAGAGGAAGCGGGGGTCCTCCGCGCCGGTGAACCCCACCAGCGGGATCATCAGGGCCCCCGCGTCCAGCGTCGTGGAGTGCGGGTACTGCACGTACGCGCGGAGCTGCGGGTTCCAGTCCTGCTCCTGCAGCTGCAGGTAGGCCCGGTCGGCCGCCGCGCGCCAGGCGGCCAGCGGCGCCGGGAGTCCGCGCCGGCGGGCGATCCGGCCGGCCCGCTCGAAGGCCACCCAGGTCATCAGCGTCGAGTAGGTGAACCGCCGGGTGGCGCCGCGGACCTCCCAGACCCCGCAGTCGGGCTCCTCCCAGTGGGTCTCCAGCCAGTCGAGCTGGCGGCACAGCGCCGTCCACAGCTCGTAGGAGACCGGCCTGCCGTTCCGGTCGTACAGGTGCAGGGAGTCCATGACCTCGCCGACGATGTCCAGCTGCAGCTGGGAGGCGGCGCCGTTCCCGATCCGCACCGGGCGCGAGTTCCGGTACCCGCGGAGGTGGTCCAGCGTCCACTCCCCGTCGACGAGGTCCCCATCGATGTTGTAGAGGATGTGCAGGCCCGTCTCGGCCCGGGCGTCGGTGCACCGGGCTCCGAGCCAGTCCATGAACGCGCCGGCCTCGTCGGTGAAGCCCAGCCGCATCAGCGCGTACACGGTGAACGCGGCGTCCCGGACCCAGGTGAAGCGGTAGTCCCAGTTCCGGGTGCCGCCGATCGCCTCGGGCAGCGAGGTGGTGGGGGCCGCCACCAGCGCTCCGGTGGGCTGGTAGACGAGCAGCTTGAGGGTGAGCGCGGACCGCTCCACCATCTCCCGGTACCGGCCCCGGTACCGGGACCGGCGGATCCACCGCTGCCAGTACTGCAGGGTGGCGGCGAGCAGGTCCTGGACCTCGCCCATCTCCAGCGGGTGCGGCGAGCCCCAGCGGGACAGCGCCAGCGCCAGGCTCTCGCCCGGCTCCAGCACCGCGTGACCGGCGGCCGCCGCCCCGTCGGCGGTCAGCGGCACCGTGGACCGCAGCACGAGTTGGGCCAGCGGGGAGAAGAAGAAGGCCCCCGAGCCCTCGACGATCTCCACCTCGGTCCGCGCCCGGGCGTAGTCGAAGGCGGGTGCGCACCGGATCTCGACGTCGACCCGGCCACGGACGGCGCGCACCAGGCGGATGAGCTGGCTGGCGCCGCGCCGGCTGGTGCCCTGCTCGTGCGGCACCATGAAGTCGACCACCTCGCCGACGAACTGCTCGCCGAGGAACCTGGTCACGAGGACGTTGGAGTCGGGCAGGTACATCTGCTTCACCCGCGTGGCGCCGGTGCAGCGCACGGTGAACCGGCCGCCGCGCTCGTCGTCCAGGATCGAGGCGAACACCGAGGGCGAGTCGAACCGGGGCAGGCAGAGCCAGTCGATGTCGCCGTCGGTGGAGACGAGGGCGGCCGTGTGGAGATCGCCGATGATGCCGTGGTCCTCGATGAGCGCAGCCATCCACGCCTCGCGTCGTCCCGTGTCCGCTCCCGGCAGGGGTGCCGCCGGGGAGGCGACGGGCTGGACCGGGACGGTCAGCCTAGTGACCGCGAGCGCCCGGTGGGGGCTCGCGCGAGCCCCGCGACCGCCCCGCAGGGTCGTACGGTGACCACATGCGCGGTGGGCGATGACCGGCCCGGACGACGGTGCCCCGGGGTGGGCCGGCGCGGCGGGCCCTGCCCTGGTGTACCGGGACGACGCCGGGGTGCAGCGGTTCGTCTCCCTGGAGGGCCGGACGTCGCTGACCATCGGACGCAGCTCCGGCTGCGACGTCCTGCTGGGCTGGGACGAACGGGTGTCCCGGGTGCACGCCGAGCTCGACGTCGTCGGGCACGACTGGACGATCGTCGACGACGGGCTGTCCCGGAACGGCACCTACCTCAACGGCGAGCGGCTGAACGGCCGGCGCCGGCTGTACGACGGCGACACGTTCGTGCTCGGCTCGACGTCCTTCCGCTTCCGGGACACCGGCCGGGTGACGACCCAGCTCACCAAGGTGGGGGAGCAGCTGGTCACCGCGGCGTCCCTGTCGCCCACGCAGCGGCAGATCGTGACGGTGCTGTGCCGGCCGTACAAGCACGACCAGCCGTATGCCACCCCCGCGTCCAACCAGCAGATCGCCGACGAGCTGTTCCTCAGCGTCGACGCGGTGAAGACCCAGCTGCGCATCCTCTTCCAGAAGTTCGGGATCGAGGACCTGCCGCAGAACCAGAAGCGCGTCAAGCTGGTCGAGCGCATCCTCGGCCTCGGCCTGGTCAGCCGCCGGGACCTGTAGCACCCGCCTGCCGGCGCCCGTACCGAGGACGCCGCGGGTGTGCAACCCCGACACTCAGGGGGAGGTCCTCAGCCACCCAGGGTGGCTACTGACGGAGCCGGCCGGCCGCCACAGTTCTGGTACGGCATCCGGGTCGCCCCGACCCGAGCAGCCCCACCAGAGAGGAACATGCACATGCTCCGTGCATCCACATCCCGGCGGCGGATCCTCGGGCTCGCCGCTGCGGTCGCCGTCGGCACCGGCATCGGACTGGGGGCTTCCAGCCTCGTGTCCACCTCGGGGGCGGCGACGCCGCTGGCCCCACGGCTGGACAGCATCACCAGCCCGGCGGGCGGGCCCGACGTGCCCGCCGTGCCCGCCGTGCCGAGCACCGCAGCACCGTCCCCGTCCTCGCCTTCGTCCCCGTCCTCGCCCGCGGGGCTGACCCTCGACGACGCGAAGGCGGTCGCCGCCCAGGTCGCCGCTCCCGGCCGCGTCGTGGAGGCGAAGGAGGACAGCGAGCCGACCGGCCTGCAGTACGACGTGACGCTGCTGCACGCGGACGGCACCGCCACCACGGTCGAGGTGGACGCCGCCACCGGCCGGATCGTGAGCACCGAGACCGACACCGACTGGGACGGGAGCTGACACATGGCCGACGGGGCCAGCACCAGCAGGACACACCAGGAGCTACCAGCAGTGAGGAGCACGGCCATGGGTTCGGTTCGAGTGGCGATCGTGGGGGTGGGGAACTGCGCGTCCTCGCTGGTGCAGGGAGTGCACTACTACCGGGACGCCGATGAGACGCGCTCGGTGCCGGGGCTGATGCACGTCCGGTTCGGGGACTACCACGTCTCCGACATCGAGTTCGTCGCCGCCTTCGACGTCGACGCCAAGAAGGTCGGCCGCGACCTGTCCGAGGCCATCGTCGCCGGTGAGAACAACACCATCACCATCTGCGACGTGCCCCCGCTGGGCGTCCCCGTCCAGCGCGGCACCACCCTGGACGGGCTGGGCAAGTACTACCGGGAGACCATCACCGAATCCGACGAGCAGCCGGTCGACATCGCCGCCGCGCTGCGCGCCGCCCACACCGACGTGCTGGTCTGCTACCTGCCGGTCGGCTCCCAGGCCGCCGCGGAGTTCTACGCCCAGGCCGCCCTGGACGCCGGCGTCGCCTTCGTCAACGCCCTCCCCGTCTTCATCGCCGGCACCCCGGCCTGGGCGGACAAGTTCACCGCCGCCGGCCTGCCCATCGTCGGCGATGACATCAAGAGCCAGGTCGGGGCCACCATCACCCACCGGGTGCTGGCCAAACTGTTCGAAGACCGCGGCGTCCAGCTGGACCGCACCATGCAACTCAACGTCGGCGGCAACATGGACTTCAAGAACATGCTCGAGCGGGAACGGCTGGAGTCCAAGAAGATCTCCAAGACCCAGTCCGTCACCAGCCAGATCGACCGCGACATGGGCGCCGGCAACGTGCACATCGGACCCTCGGACCACGTGCCGTGGCTGTCGGACCGCAAATGGGCCTACGTCCGCCTGGAGGGCCGCGCCTTCGGCGACGTCCCACTCAGCCTGGAGTACAAGCTGGAGGTCTGGGACTCCCCCAACTCCGCCGGCATCATCATCGACGCCGTCCGCGCCGCCAAGATCGCCCTCGACCGCGGCATCGGCGGCCCCATCCTGTCCGCCTCCTCCTACTTCATGAAGAGCCCCCCCGTCCAGTACAGCGACAGCGAGGCCCGCGACGCCGTGGAAGCCTTCATCCGCGGCGACCTCGACCGCTGACAGAAAGG